>NZ_SCMW01000046.1:0-31420 GCF_005502845.1 Brevibacterium sp. 2SA
GGGTCAGGGGGCGGCGTCGGGCTTCGGGGCCGGAAGGGTGCGCGAGCGGCCGCGGTAGACGGCGATCGTCTCATCACCGCGCTTGACCTCGACGTCGTAGATGCCGGAGCGGCCCTGCCGGACGACCTCGCGGCCGTGGGCGACGAGTTCGTCGCCGACGCGGGTGGGCTTGAGGAAGGTGATGTCCCCGCCCGAGGCGACGGTGACCGATCCGGGGTAGTTGCAGGCCATCGCGAACGTCGTGTCGGCGAAGAGGAAGATGTAGCCGCCGTGGGTGATCTCGTGACCGTTGGCCATGATGTCGGTGACGGTCATCGAGCACTGCGCCCAGCCGGGTCCGTGATCGTCGAGAGTGATCCCGAGGTGCTGGGAGGCGCGATCGTTGGCGTACATCGCCGCCGCGCCCGTGTGCGCTTCATTGCCGATGCCGGGCGTGCTTCGCTCAGGTGAGGCGGATGTGCTCGCCGAGGCTGCGCTTGCCGAGGCTGCGCTTGTCGAGGCGGCCGGAGCCGGGGGTGCGGCCGTGTCGGTGCGGGCGGTGTCCGTCGCGTCGATGTCGGCATGTGCCATGTCGGGCTCCTCCTCGAGTCGCTGCGCTGCAGGGTCGCCGTCTCAGACGTGCCGCACGGCGGCAAGAGAATAAACGACCATCTGGTCAATAAATATCGTTGTGATCGGCGTCTCTGTCAAGTCAGCGAAGTGGCGGCTGACTCCGAATGGAGCGGACAAGCGCGGGCACATCATCGGTGAGAACAGGAGACTCCCACCTCAACCTGTGGGTGCGGTCTCCGACAATGTCTCTTCTGAGCTCGTGTGCACCGGCTCTGTCGTTGCATGCACGGCGGCATCTGCCTTCGGTTGGGACTCGACGGCCAGGTGAGAGACATGTTCGGATTTCAGTGATCGTTCGGCTCGTGAAAGGTCGTCGAGGTATCGGGTGGGCTGTGCCGTCGGGTTTGGTCTGAGCGCGGTTCCGTCCTTGGGCGAGACCACTTTGAGGGACCGGGCAATCGCCTTGTAAGTGCGCTCGCAGTTCCCCGTTTTCGGGAGGGTGAACGTTGCACTCCGTCGCCGGGCGAATTCGGCGATACGAGGATCGTCACCCGAGACGAGTGAGACGATCGCTGCGACTGCCTCGGAGGCGGTGGACACAACTGGACCGAACCCATCATTGTCGAATGAGAAGTAACCGGGTCGAGCAGTGTGCCCACCCCCGTAGATGTTGTCCACGTCGAACTGGAAATACACCACCGGGCGGTCGATGAACGCAGCGTCGAAGGCGACTGACGAGGTGTCGGTCACCATGAGCCGCGAATCGACCAGTGCACTCTGAAAGTCCATGTCGGCATGGCGAACCAACTCGACGTCATCGGGAAGATCCCGCTGCTCGATGTGCTTGTCGATTGACGGGTGAGGCACGAAGCGGAGGCGCAGATCGTGTTTGCCGGCGAAGTCGCGGAGTTCCTGTGAGCGCATCAGCGCCGACCATTGGAGCCACCAGTCGGATTGCCGGAGGAGATCTCCGCGTCGCGAAGGATCATCGATCGTGGCAAGGGCGTCGACAAGTCCTCTTCGCCACGTCGGCATGAAAGTGATCGTTGATGAAGGCGAATCCTTGCGGGAGGCGTCGAGCAAAGCCAGCCGATCATAGCGCGGCATTCCTGTCATCATCGTTTCCTTGTTGCTGAGGGCGTACGCGCCTCCATCACCAACGATCGACTGATGTTCCGGCTCAGTTGTTGTCACCACCAGCCGGGGAGTTTTTGTGTTGAGCCAGCCTGAGAGGTCGTCCTTGGTGACTCCGTGTTGAAGGAAGACGTGATCCCATTGCGGTTGACGTCCATTGCTCAGTTTGAACGGGTGGGTGAGATTCCGTTCGATGTTCGACGACACGAGCAGTTCGGCGTTGAGGCACAGAGCTTTCCACAGGCGCGAACCGTGAGCGATAAGCCGGTCCACTCCTTCGGCCTTGAGCCGGGCCCAATCGGGAGAATCCTTGTCTAGGACGAACCAGGCATTGCAGTTCTTCTGCGAGCTGCGTACATACTTGAAAAGGTGCTCGGCGTTGTCGCCAGCCTTGTCCATGCGGTCCATGAACACCCAGGCATCCTTGAACTTGCGACGGAGCCGAGGTGAGTCAGCGAGCGCAGTCGTGATTCGATCGTCGATCGACACGTTCCGGTGTCTCCGGGTCCGTGAATGTGAGCGTGTGGCCCGATCCCGCGGTGCAGGGCCGCGCTTCTCTGCCCGCGCTGGACGAAGTACGAATTGCTTTGGCGTGGGCAGAGATTCTGTGATGGGCACGTCCATCCCATTGAGGGAGATCGTGATGGTCCCGCGGGCGCTCACCCAGAGGATGCGTTCGAACAACAGCGGGCGACCGAGATACTTCATGGCGCGGGTTTTGGCGTACATCGGCTCCGCCTCGAGTCCACGGAACTTCAGCACCTCATCAGGGCGTTCGCCTGTGAACCGATAACGGAGTTTGACGAGCTTCTTCTTTGCGTCGAACTGTTGAACTTGCACGAAGTCCCAAGACCAATCGGATCCCGAAAAGCCATGGAGAAGTGTTTCTCGCTGTGAGTGTGAGACCTTGATGAGATCGAAAGCTTCGATCAGTGGGGTTTCGATATGACTCCGTACCTCAGCCATGATTTCGCAGAACTCTTCAGCGACTGCCGATGAGAGGTGACCTGTCTTCGGAAAGAGTGACTCCTCCGATCGCAGAATCCAGAACACTTCGTAGAGGACGATGTTCTGCAACCAGAGTGGAATCGGACCGGATGCCTTCGCTCGCTTCAGAAGCTCGAGCAGGCCGTAGCGCAGCACATCCGTGTAGCGTCGAGGATCCGCGGAGCTTGTCTGCAGGGACGAACTGCCATCGGCTCGGCGGCGGTAGATATAACGGGCAACAGCGTCGAAGACGATTTTGCGAGAATCGCAGGCCAACAGGTAGCTCTGAATGAAGTGGGCGTCTTCGAACACGGGGCGAATGCGGGGATCAAAGCGCAGACCGTGCCGTTCAACCCGATCTCTGAGGAAGAACGCCATTGTGGAATGAAGTGTGATGTTTCGGGGGAAGCGATCGATATCGACCATCTGCGTACCGCCCTGGAACCGGAAACGCAGCGGGTGAGTCTCCCCGATTTCGTTTCGCGCTTCCCAGAAGTCGATGAGTCGGCACACCACCATGGAAGGAGTCTCATCGCCGTTCACGTCATCGTGAACTGCGGCGAGGTATTCGGGTTCAAGGATGTCATCGGGGTCGGGGAAGCTCACCCAGGAACCGCTTGCGTGGTCGAGGCCGGTGTTCCGGGCTGCTGCCTGCCCCGCGTTCGCCTGGTGGATGACCTCCACCGAATAGTCGGTGGTCGCCGCCCAGGCTTCGATGATCTCCGCGGAGGAGTCCGTCGACCCGTCGTCGACCAGCACCACCTGGACTGCGCTGTGATCGAAGGTCTGCTCATCGAGGGAGCGCAGGAAGTCGGGCAGGTACTGCTCGACGTTGTAGACGGCGGAGATCAGACTGAATTGCGGCATCGGAGGCTGGTGTCCTCTACTTTTCAAAGGTGCTCGGGAGGGGGAACTTCTCATCGAGGAACCACCTGACGATCTCATCGAGGTGGTCCTGCATGTCCGGGGAGGAATCGGTGTCGTTGAGGCAGAGGACATCGAGATCCCTGCGACGAAGCAGACGTCGCATGTAGAGCTCGGCGTCCGGGCGCGAGATGTCCATGTATGCGTACCGAATCCCGGAGTCGATGGCCCTGCCCTGCGCATACGCGTGGAAGTGGTAGAGCGCCGAGGCGATGGAGTAGTCATCGGGGTGCCGGAACTTCGATCGGGCCACGCTGTCGAACAGATCCTGATGTGACTCTTCGAACTCGGTCATCACCGACTTCAGCTGCGGATGCGGGGTGTGCTTGAACTTGTTGCCGACACGCCTGCCATGCTCATCGAGCATGAACTGACGACCGTGCTTGGCGGCCGACAGCACGGGGAGGTCCCGAGCGGTCGGTTCGGCGAGGTCGAGAGGGGCAGTCGAGGGGAAGAAGCGCGAAAGCCCGCTTCCGGTGAAGAACAGATCGGGTTCGGTCGGGCGCATGAAGAACAGATCATCGTTCATGTAGACGTAGTTCTCGCTCAGCCCGGGGATGTGATGCAGCTGTGATTCGATCGCATGCGAATTGAAGACCGGGAGATTTCCGGGCTCAGTGAAGATGTCGCGATGGTCGATGACCGTCAGCTTCGGATGATCGACGTTGAGCCAGTCGGGAACCTGGTCGTCGGTGACGAGGTAGATGTGGTTCGCCCAACTCGCATACGACTCGACTGATCGCAGGGAATAGAGCAGCTCTTTGCGATCGGCGAACCGTGAGTCGGACACCGCCGACTTGTTGATGGTCTCCCCGGTGAGAGCCGCTTGGGCCTGCAGCTTCTTCCACAGCCATGTCGGGTCGGAGCCGTTGACCCAGGTGTAGACGAGATCGACAGGACCGTCGATCTCGTACAGATCCGGAGCACTCGGCTGAGCCGTTCGGTTGCCGTTGGCCAGCGAGGCAGCCCAGTCAGCCGGCGTGAAGTACTCGACCAGGGTGCGCGGCTGAGTGAGAACGCGGTGAAGAGTGCCGGGTACATGCCACGAGCCGTCGACCCGGGGCTCCCGGGGACCGAGGTCGGCCCAGGCCTCGACGATGATCGTCTCATTCTCGGTGTTGAGGCGTCGGCCATCGGGTGCTGCGGCAAGGCGGCGACATTCGATGGCGGCGACAACACCGGGATCGTGGCGCATCTTCTGCAGACCGATCGACGACGAGAACTGATCGCGGAAGACCTTCGCCCAGCCGTTCTCCGGTGTCAGTCGCGCGACTGCGGCGAGGACGCGCCGGATCTGCGAGCGCGGAACGACAAGTCGTGTCTTCTCGCGTGACCTGCGCGGGAGTTCGACGAAGTCCACCTGTGCGGCGGCGAGGATTGCGCGGACCTGGGCAAGATTCTCGGCTCGGGCGGCCCGGGAATCATGCGCCTGATGGGCCACCGCATCCGACGACCGTGGCGAGCGATTGCGCACCGTCGACCGCACTCGCTGCTGCCATTCGGTCTCTCCGTGACGGACTTCGGAGAGCAGGAGTTTCTGCTGGTCGCTGAGTGCGTCGACCATGGTTCTGCGGAAACCGCCGACGACGGTATTCACCTTCGACTTCAGCCCGTTCACTGGCAGTACCTCCGCAGGTCATTGTCACGTCACTTTCAATTTAATGCGAAGTCATCTTTGCACCGCGGATTGACACGAGCAAATCAGGTGTAGTGGATCACGGGAATCGCCTGGATTCTGAGCTGTAGTCCGACGGGGAGAGCAGAAAAACAACAATGCTTGCCAATTCATGCTGTGCGCCCATGTTTCCAGAGGTGAATCCCGCTCGATACTCGGCGCGGAATCGAGCGGGAGCCACCTCCGGGGCAGTCGGGTCGTCAACGACTGTCCGCCGCGGCGCCTGAGGATTGATCGGCCGCTCGCCTCAGGGCGCCCTGCTCGTCAACGACTGTCCGCCTCGGCGCCTCGCCTGCGCGGGGTGACCTATTGCGTGCGGGCGTGGGGTATGCCACACTGGTGGAGAACTTTACAGAACAAATGGTCAGTAAATGGTCCGATGGAGTGGTCATGACAACTGAAGCACAGCTCGAGGCGCAGTTCGCCGACACGATCGAAGCCAAGGATCGCATCGAACCGCGCGACTGGATGCCCGAGGCCTACCGCAAGACGCTCATCCGGCAGGTCGCGCAGCACGCGCACTCGGAGATCATCGGCATGCAGCCGGAGGGCAACTGGATCACCCGCGCCCCCTCGCTGCGCCGCAAGGCGATCCTGCTCGCGAAGGTCCAGGACGAAGCCGGTCACGGCCTCTACCTCTACTCCGCCGCCGAGACCCTCGGTGCCAGCCGCAACGAGCTCACCGAGAAGCTCATCGCCGGCAAGCAGAAGTACTCGTCGATCTTCAACTACCCGACCCTGTCCTACACCGACGTCGGCACGATCGGCTGGCTCGTCGACGGTGCCGCGATCTGCAACCAGGTGCCGCTGTGCCGGACCTCCTTCGGACCCTACGGTCGCGCGATGATCCGCGTGTGCAAGGAGGAGTCCTTCCACCAGCGTCAGGGCTACGAGCTGCTCATGACGATGATGCGCGGCACCGACGAGCAGCGGGAGATGGTCCAGGAATCCGTCAACCGCTTCTGGTGGCCGGCCCTGATGATGTTCGGACCCCCCGACGACGACTCCCCGAACACCGCGCAGTCGATGGAGTGGGGCATCAAGACCCACACGAACGACGAGCTGCGCCAGAAGTTCGTCGACATGTCGATCCCGCAGGCCGAGGCCCTCGGCGTGACGTTCCCCGACGAGAACCTCAAGTGGAACGAAGAGCGCGGCCACTACGACTTCTCGACGCCCGACTGGGACGAGTTCTGGTCCGTCGTCAAGGGCAACGGCCCCTGCAACGACCAGCGCATCGCCCACCGCAAGCGCGCGTGGGACGAGGGGGCGTGGGTCCGCGAGGCTGCGCTCGCCTTCGCTGAGCAGTCCGCCGAGGCGGCCGCCCCCGCACAGACCGGCAGCGCCCCCGGACAGACCGGCAGTTCCCCCGCGACGACGACCGAGGAGACCGCGAAATGACCGACACCACCTCGGCGAATACCCCCCGCGCCCGCGGCGAATGGCCGCTCTACGAGGTCTTCGTCCGCGGCAAGCGCGGCCTCAACCACGTCCACGTCGGCTCCCTCCACGCCCCCGACGACCAGCTCGCGCTCCGCCACGCCCGCGACGTCTACACCCGCCGCAACGAAGGCGTGAGCATCTGGGTCGTGCGCTCGTCCGACATCACCGCGTCGAGTCCCGACGAGAAGGACCCGATGTTCGCCCCCAGTGGCGACAAGGTCTACCGGCACCCGACCTTCTACGACATCCCCGACGATGTCCCGCACATGTGAGTGACGAGCAGATGACGAACGAACCCAACGCCCCCAAGGTCCACGTCGAACACGACGAGGCCGGCACGACCGTCGACCACGACTCGCACGAGAGCGCCTACTCCGGTCTCCTCGTCAACGACGCCCACTGGGCCTTCGGCACCGACTTCGAGGACCCGCTGGCCGGCGTCGACACGACCGTGCCCGAGGGCGTCGACCCGGCCGCGCTCGCCGCCTACTGCCTCATGCTCGGCGACGACGCCCTCGTCTTCTCCCAGCGCATCTCCGAGTGGTGCTCGAACGCCCCCGACCTCGAAGAGGACATCGCGCTCGCCAACATCTCCCTCGACCTCCTCGGGCAGGCCCGTCTCCTCCTCGCCCGCGCCGCCGCAGCCGACCCGAGCCTCGTGCCCGAGCTGCCGGCCTCCTCGCCGGTGCCCGATGAGGACCGGCTCGCGTACTTCCGCGACGACATGGCCTTCCGCAACGTCCGGCTCGCGGAGGTCCCCAACGGCGACTTCGCCGAGGCGGTCGCGAAGATCCTCATCTACTCCACCTGGCGCCTGGCGATCTTCGAGCGCCTGACGGACAGCCGCGACTCCGTGCTCGCGGCGATCGCGGCCAAGGGCGTCAAGGAGATGTCCTACCACCGCGACTTCTCCGCCCGCTGGGTCCTCACCCTGGCCCGCGGCACCGAGGAGTCCCGGGCCCGGCTGCTGACCGCCCTGTCCGGCCTGTGGCCGCTGTGGGCCGAGCTCTTCGAGACGCACCCGACCGAAGCGGTCGTCGCCGCGGCCGGCATCGGCGTCGACCCCGCCGCGGTCGAGGACGAAGCCGGGGTCATCCTCGACCAGGTCTTCGCCGCCGCCGGCATCGACCGTCCCGACCGCGGGGCGCTCGCCGGCGTGCGCGGCAAGAAGGGCCGCGACGGCCTCCACACCGAGGCGCTCTCGCGCATGCTCGCCGAGATGCAGGTCGTCGCCCGCGCCCACCCGGAGGGACAGTGGTGACCGCGATGCCCCTGACCCCGCTCACCGACGGCGCCGAGGCGGTCGACCGCGCCCGTGCCGCCGCCGCCCGCGTCACCGACCCGGAGATGCCGATGCTCACGCTCGTCGACCTCGGCGTGCTCCGGGACGTCACGATCGAGGACGATCACGTCGTCGCGACGATCACCCCCACCTACTCGGGCTGCCCGGCCATGGCGACGATGCGCGATGACCTCCAGCGCGAACTCCAGGACGCCGGCTTCCCCGATGCGGAGATCCGCGTCTCGCTCACCCCTGCGTGGTCGAGCGACTGGATCACCGAGGAGGGACGGGCCGCACTCGCCGGAGCCGGGATCTCCCCGCCCGGGCAGGCGCCCCGCCGCCAGGGCCCGGTCGCACTCACCCTCATGCCGACCCGCCGCGCCATCGTGTGCACCCTGTGCGGATCCGACGATGTGGCGCTGACCTCGGAGTTCGGGCCGACCGCGTGCAAGGCGATGTACCAGTGCCGGACCTGCCTCGAACCCTTCGAACACGTCAAGGAGATCTGAGATGACCGAAACGCTGGGTGCGAACACGCCGACCTCCGCAGCCCCCCAGTCCGGTGACCGCACGGGCTTCCACCCGCTCACGGTCGCCTCTGTCGACCACCTCACCGAAGACTCCGCGGCCGTGACCTTCGACGTGCCCGCCGACCTCGCCGAGCTCTTCGACTTCGCCGCCGGCCAGTCGCTGACCCTGCGCCGGATCATCGACGGCGTCGAGCACCGCCGCACGTACTCGATCTGCGCCCCGGCCGGCACCGCCCCGCGCATCGGCGTGCGCGAGATCCCCGACGGACTCTTCTCCCAGTGGCTCGTGCGCGACGTCCGCCCCGGTGAGACGATCGAGGTCCAGCCGCCCAGCGGCAGCTTCCAGGCCGACCCCAGCCTCGGCGGAAAGCACCTGTGCATCGCCGCCGGCTCGGGGATCACCCCGATGCTCTCGATCGCCACGACCGTGCTGGCGAACCCCGACGCCTCGGTGACCCTGCTCTACGGCAATCGCTCGACGAACACCGTGATGTTCGCCGAGGAGCTCGCCGACCTCAAGGACGCCCGCAACCAGCAGCTCGACCTCGTCCACGTCCTCTCCCGCGAACCCCGCGAGGTCGACCTCTTCTCCGGCCGCCTCGACGCCGACAAGCTGCGTCAGCTGCTGACAATGCTCGTGCCCATCGACGACGTCGACCACGTGTGGCTGTGCGGCCCCTTCGGCATGCTCAGCGACTCCCGTGCGGTCCTCGACGAACTCGGGGTGCCGAAGGAGAAGGTCCACTTCGAGCTCTTCTACGTCGACGAGCCCCCACCCGAGGTCGTCCACGCCGACAAGGTCCTCGAGGGGGCGACCTCCGAGGTCACGGTCATCCTCGACGGACGGCGGACCACCTCGGCGATGTCACAGGGCATGACGATCCTCGACTCCGCGCAGGAATCGCGGTCGGACCTGCCGTTCGCGTGCAAGGGCGGCGTGTGCGGAACCTGCCGGGCCAAGGTGTGCGCCGGTGAGGTCGACATGGTCCGCAACTACGCCCTCGAGGACGCCGAGGTGGCCGCGAACTTCGTGCTCACCTGCCAGACGTTCCCCGTCAGCGACGAGGTCACCATCGACTTCGACTCCTGAGCCCGATTCCGCAGGATGACCCGTCCGCACGTCCGGCCGGGCACCGCGCTACGATCATCACGTCTGACCCGAGAATAAGGAGCACCATGCCTGAGGCTTACATCCTTGACGGACTGCGCACCCCCATCGGCCGCTACGGCGGAGTGCTCGCCGATCAGCGGCCCGACGATCTGCTCGCCACGACGCTGAAGGCCGTCGTCGACCGCACCGGGATCGACCCGGCCGACATCGACGAGGTGATCATGGGGGCGGCGAACCAGGCCGGTGAGGACAACCGCAACGTCGCCCGCATGGCCGTGCTGCTCGCCGGGCTGCCCGTCTCCGTGCCCGGCTTCACCGTCAACCGCCTCTGCGCCTCGGGCCTGACCTCGATCATCCAGGGCCGGGCGATGATCGCCGCCGGCGATGCCGACGTCGTCGTGGCCGGCGGTGTAGAATCGATGACCCGCGCCCCATGGGTGACCGAGAAGCCCTCACGGGCCTGGTCGAAGCCCGGCAAGACCTTCGACACGTCGATCGGCTGGCGCTTCCCCAACCCGCAGTTCGACGAGGACACGACGCTGTCGATGCCGGAGACGGCCGAACGCGTCGCGCAGCGCTGGAACCTCACCCGCGAAGAGCTCGACGCCTTCGCCTACGCCTCCCACCAGAAGGCGCTCGCCGCGCAGGCCGAGGGGAAGTTCGACCCGGAGATCATGCCCGTAGGCGACGTCACCGCCGATGAGGGCCCGCGTGCCGACACCACCCCGGAGAAGCTCGCGAAGCTGCGCACCCTCCACGGCCCGGACAGCGTCATCACCGCCGGCAACTCGTCGTCGCTCAACGACGGTGCGGCCGTGACGATCCTCGTCTCCGACCGCTACGCGGAGAAGCACGGACTCACCCCGCGGGCCCGCGTCGTCGCCGGTGCCAGCGCCGGCGTGCCGCCGGAGATCATGGGCATCGGCCCCGTGCCCGCCTCGGAGAAGGCGCTCGCGCGCGTCGGCTGGAGCGTCGACGACCTCGACGCCGTCGAGCTCAACGAAGCCTTCGCCTCCCAGTCGCTCGCGTGCATCCGAGACCTCCACCTCAACCCGGAGATCGTCAACGAGTTCGGCGGGGCGATCGCGCTCGGCCACCCGCTCGGCGCCTCCGGCACCCGCATCACCCTCACCCTGCTCAACCGCCTCGAGCAGGGCGAGGAGAAGCGCGGACTCGCGACGATGTGCGTGGGCGTCGGGCAGGGCTCGGCCGTCCTCCTGGAACGCGCATGAGCGAGCAGGCCGGCACGGGCGCAGGGTCTGCGGCGCCTGCGGGCGGGGACTCCGCGACGCAGGCGGGCGCGGACGCAGGCTCACCGCTGCTCGTCGAGCGCGGGGAGAACCGGATGATCATCCGGCTCAACCGCCCCGAGGTGCGCAACGCCATCGACCTGCCGATGGTCGAGGCCCTCCACGAGGTGTGCGCCGAACTCGAAGCGCACCCGCAGGTCGCGATCATCACCGGCACCGGGGGGACCTTCGCGGCCGGCGCCGACATCGGACAGCTGCGCGAACGCCGTCGCGACGACGCCCTGGCCGGCATCAACTCGAAGATCTTCAGCCGCATCCTCGACCTGCCGATGCCCGTCATCGCGCTCGTCGACGGGTACGCCCTCGGCGGCGGGGCCGAACTCGCGTTCGCCGCCGACTTCCGCATCGGCACCCCGAGCACGAAGATCGGCAACCCCGAACCCGGCCTCGGCATCCTCGCCGCCGCCGGTGCCGCCTGGCGGCTGCGGGAGCTCGTCGGGGAGCCGCGGGCCAAGGAGATCCTCCTCGCCGGTCGCACCCTCAACGCCGACGAGGCCAGGGCCATCGGCCTCCTCAATGATGTCGTCGACCCCGATGAGCTCGAGGTCGCCGGCGAGGCGCTCGCCGACCGGATCGCGAGCTTCGCGCCGCTGGCCGTGCGACTGACGAAGTCGGCCTTCCACGCCCCCCGCGAGGCCCACCCCCTCATCGACAACATCGCCCAGGCGGTGCTGTTCGAAACCGACGAGAAGTTCGCGCGGATGGATGCGTTCCTCGCCCGCCGCGATGCGAAGAAGCAGGCGAAGAGAGAGGCCGGTCACGAGTGAGCGAGACGACGACCCCAGCAGGCACAGGAACCGGCACGGTCGAGGCGACCGCCTCGGCGACGGACCGGGCACACGTCCCCGACACGGTCGGCGTCTACGGCGGAGGCCGGATGGGGGCGGGCATCGCCCACGCCTTCGCGACCGCCGGCGCCCATGTCATCGTCATCGAGAGCACCGAGGAGACCGTGGCCGCGGCCCGCGACCGGGTCGACGCCTCGATCGCGAAGTCCGAGGCCAAGGGCATCGCGGTGCCCGGCCGCGTCGACGTCGTCCGCGACCCCACCCTGCTCGATGAGGCGCTGCTCGTCATCGAAGCCGTGCCCGAGGACATCGAACTCAAGCGCACGATCCTCGCCGCGATCGCGAAGTACGCCCCGGCGGCGAGCATCGGCACGAACACGAGTGCCTTGTCGATCGACGAACTCGCCGCCGCACTGCCGCGTCCGCAGGCGCTCATCGGCCTCCACTTCTTCAACCCGGTGCCCGTCTCCGACCTCGTCGAGATCGTCGTCGGCTCCCAGACCTCACCGCAGCTCGTCACAGCGGCGGCGAACTGGGTCGCCGGCCTCGGGAAGACCCCGATCACGGTGACCGATTCACCCGGCTTCGCCTCCTCCCGCCTCGGCGTGACACTCGCCCTCGAAGCCATCCGCATGGTCGAGGAGGGCGTGGCGAGCGCTGCCGACATCGACACCGCGATGACGCTCGGGTACCGGCATCCGGCCGGACCGCTGAAGACGACCGACATCGTCGGACTTGACGTGCGCCTCGGCATCGCCGAACATCTCGAGCGCGAACTCGGACCCCGCTTCGCCCCGCCTCAGCTGCTGCGCGACAAGGTCGCAGCCGGGGAGCTCGGTCGCAAGACCGGCAAGGGCTTCTACGACTGGTGACCTGGAAGGACAGCCGATGACCGAGATCAGACTCGACGTCCGCGGACCGATCGCCGAGATCGTCCTCGACGGACCCGACTCCCGCAATGCGCTCACCGCCGACAACCTCGGTGAGCTGGCGGCCGCTGTCGGCAAGGTCGCCGAGGCGACGCCGGGCATGCGCGCCCTCCTGCTGCGCGGGGAGGGGAAGGTCTTCTCCTCCGGGCGCGACATCTCCGCCGTCGACGTCGCCACCGACGACGCGTACGCGTTCCTCGAGGAGTCGTTCACCCCGGTGTTCCGCGCGATCAGGCGGCTGCCGATCCCCGTCGTCGCACAGGTCCAGGGGGCCGCGCTCGGGCTCGGCTTCGGGATCGCGGCGGCCGCCGACATCATCTACGCCGCCGATGACGCGAAGTTCGGTTCGCCGTTCGCCGCGATCGGCGCGATGCTCGACTCCGGCGCCCACCACGTGTTCCTCGATCGGGTCGGCTACCACCGGACGATGGACCTCATCGTCACCGGTGACTTCATGACCGGCGCCGAGGCGGCAGCGAGCGGGATCGTCTCCCGTGCGGTGCCCGCGTCCGAACTCAGCGACTTCGTCGCGACGAAGCTCGAGCGCATCGTCGCCGGACCCGCCGAGGCGTATGCGATGGAGAAGAGCTTCGTGCAGAAGCTCGTCGATGACCGCCCGCGCATCGCCGAGGTCCTCGAGGCCGAGGCGAAGCTGCAGGAGGCGGCCCGGCAGACACCGGACTACGTCGAGGGCTTCCGGGCCTTCCAGGAGCGCCGCACCCCGAACTTCGGGTGAGCCTCAGCTCGAGGCGGTGGCCCCAGGCTCCGGTCCGTCCGGCGGAGGCGCGGGTGCGGAGTGCCTGGTCCCGCGCCAGCGGCGGAAGGACAGGATCGTCAGTCCGCCGACGAGCAGCCACGCCACCGCCACGGCGATGCCGTTGAGGATCGTCGGGTCGCCGATGAACGCCCCGATCGCGACGAGGGAGAGCTGACCGGGCAGGGACGAGATGACGGTGGCGATGACGAACGTGCGATTGTCGATGCCGAATGCGCCGCTGCCGTAGTTGACCGGCCAGTACGGGAACCCCGGCATGAGCCGGAGCGTGGCGACCGCGTAGAGGCCACCGCCGCGGAGCTGGGATTCGACCGCCTCGGCGTGGGAGCCGAGCATCTTCGCAGCCGTCTGCCGTCCGAGCACCCGGGCGACCCAGTAGCCGGCCCACCCGCCGAGGACGACCCCGATCATCGACAGCAGCGTGCCCAGCGGCAGGCCGAACGCGAGTCCGCCGGCGACGGCGACGATCGTCACCGGGATCGGAGTCGCGGCGACGACGGTGTAGAGGAGGACGAAGAATCCGGCGCCCCAGACCCCCGCCTCGGCGATGTCCTCCCGAAGATCACCCGGGCCGGGGAGGTGGACGTTGATGACGAGCCACAGCCCGGCGAGGATGACGAGCGCAAGGGCGAGATTGCGCAGGATCGAGCCCCAGGGAAGGCGCGGGCGGCCGCGCCTGGCGGGTCCGGGATTCGTCAGCGGCACGGGTCGAGTGTACGCCTCGCGGCCCAGCGGACGTCGCTCGCGGCGCTCACACGGCCAGCAGCGCGAGCCCGAGGGCGACGAGGCAGTAGAAGACGCTGACGGAGAGGATGAAGATCCGCTCGGAGATGCCGAAGACCTTCGGCCGCAGGCGCTTGACGATGAGGACGAGCACGCTGATGGCCAGGGAGAGCGCGGCGATCCACCCGATGACGGTCAGGGTGGTGCCGAGCCAGGCCGGTCCGGTGCCGGCGAAGAAGCGCGAGAAGTTGCCCATGCACGCGTAGCTGATGGCGAACCATGCGATCGCGAGCAGATAGTGGAGCCGGCCGATGAGCGTGGGCGCCTCACCCTCGAGCGTCGTCGGGGCGAACGGGAGGACGGCGAAGATCACGGCGAGGACGATGAGGGCGATGACGATGCCGGTGGCGTCCGACCAGTCGGGGACGCCGGTGGCCACCGCGGCGGCGAGCAGGGCCCAGAAGATCGCGGTCAGCCACGTCATCACGCTGCTCAGCCGCCTGGTCGGACCGACCGCGTAGTCGCTGACGGCATGGCCGACGATCGTGTAGTCGCTGGGCACGAGGTGGAGGGCGATGAAGACGCCGAGGCGGGCGAGGCCGAAGACGAGCGCGAGAAGGGCGAGGGACAGTGCCATGGGTGCTCCTGAGGTTCGGGGTGGTGAGGTTCGCTGTGCTGAGGTTCGGCGTGCGGGTGGGGGAGGTGGGTCCGGTCAGCCGTCGGGGTGGCGGACCGTGCGGACCTCGTCGTGGAGGCTGCGGATCGTGAGCGCGAGGCGCTCCGGGTCGAGTCCGATCGCGCGGGCGTTGTCGTCGAGGGAGGTCCCGAGCAGGCGACCGCAGTGGTCGGCCTTCTCCGCTCCCGCCTCGGTGAGGTGGAGTTCCCGCCGATTGCCCGAGCCCTTGGCCGCCTGGTTGTCGACGAAGCCGGCGCCGAGGAGGGCCTTGACGATGCCCGATCCGGCCGCCTCGGTGACGCCGAGGGATGTCGCCAGGGTCCGTCCGGTGATGCCGGGATGCTGACCGAGGATGACGAGGGCGACGTACTGGTTGTAGGTGAGGCCCTCGGGGGCGAGGATCCGCTCGGCCCACCGGTCGAGGGTGCGCACGAGATCGTGGAGTTCGAAGGCGAGGTCCATGGCACTAAGTTAATCACTTAAGTTAATGGACTGCAAGAGGTGTCGCACCCCGTCACGATGAATGCGACAGCGGCCCCGCCGCGGACGCTGGATCCGGGGCGGGGCCGCCTGTGAGTGGGGGTGTGCTGCCGGCATCAGCCGGTGAAGATCGCGACCGCCCTGATGACGGTGAGGGTCAGCCCCCAGGCGAGGCCGCCGACGACGACGACGGTGAGGCCGGTGCCGATGACCTTGTATGCGCCGCCCGTGGGCGACTGCGGGGAGCCCTCAGCGGGAACCGATGACCACGATTCTGGTGCGCTCATGAGTCTCTAGTCCTTCCTTCAGTCGTTGTGTCGGGGTCAGTCGTTCTTCGGGGCGGTCGCCGTCGACGGGTTCGCGCCGCTCGTCTCCGGTTCGAGGTACTTGTCGTTGACCGGGCGGACGAGGAGGTTGGCGACGAAGCCGATCGCCAGCGCCCCGACCATGATGAACATGCCCGGCGTGTAGAGCTCGGGACCGGTCTTGCCGGCCTTGTCACCGGCCTCGACGACCGAGTTGACGATGAGCGGTCCGGCCACACCGGCGGCCGACCACGCGGTGAGCAGGCGACCGTGGATCGCACCGACCTGGTAGACCCCGAAGAGGTCGCGGAGGTAGGCGGGGATCGTCGCGAAGCCGCCGCCGTAGAAGGAGATGATGAGCAGGGTCGCGACGACGAAGAGGACGATCGACCCACCGCCGAAGAGCGCGACGACGAGGTAGAGGAGCGCGCCGCCCCCGAGGTAGATCATGTAGTTGTTCTTCCGGCCCAGGTAGTCCGAGGTCGTCGACCACACGAAGCGACCGGCCATGTTGCCGATCGAGAGCAGGCCGACGAAGCCGGCGGCCGCGGCCGCGGTGATGCCGAAGTAGGCCTGGATCATCGGGGCGGCGTTCTCGAGGATGCCGATGCCGGCGGTGACGTTGAGGAAGAGGACGATCCACAGCAGCCAGAACTGCGGGGTGCGGATCGCGTTCTTCGCTGAGACGTTGCCCGTCGTCTGCAGGGGCTTCGCCTTGATCGTCGAGGGGTCGAAGCCCTCGGGCTTCCAGTCCGGGTGCGGCACGCGGATGACGTAGGCGCCGGCGGCGATGACGACGGCGTAGACGACGGCGAGGGTGAGGAACGTCGGGGCGAGGCCGGCGACGAGGTTCTGCGGCTCGGAGCCGCCGCCGTAGAAGGACATGAGCGCGTTCGACATCGGGCTGGCGATGAGCGCACCGCCGCCGAAGCCCATGATGGCCAGTCCCGTGGCGAGGCCCGGGCGGTCCGGGAACCACTTCATCAGGGTCGAGACCGGGGAGATGTAGCCGATGCCCAGTCCGATGCCGCCGACGAAGCCGTAGCCGAAGTAGACGAGCCACAGCTGGCCGGTCATGATGCCGAGGGTGGCGATGAGGAAGCCGCCGACCCAGCACGAGCCGGCCGCGACCATCGAGGCGCGGGGACCGGCCTTCTCGACCCAGGTGCCGAAGATCGCCGAGGAGATGCCGAGCATGAGGATCGCGATCGAGAAGATCCAGCCGATCGAGATCTCACCGGCGTCGAAGCGCGACATGAACGGGATCTTGAAGACGCTGAATGCGTAGACCTGGCCGATGCACAGGTGGATCGCCAGCGCTGCCGGCGGCATCAGCCAGCGGTTGAAGTCCATCGGCGCGATGATCGCCGAGCGGGAGAGTACGGAAGCCATGAGGACCCTTTTCGTCTGCGCCGCATCCCCGGTCGCCGACGTCGGCGGGGGAAGCGGATTGCTGCCAGCGGTTCCCGAGAACCGCGTTCGTCCCATACAGACTAGAGGCCTCTCACCGATTTTGCGAGATCCTGAAAGACATTCCCCAGAATCGTTGGAATCCGTGACCTACGGGCAGGTAGTTGAAAACGCCACGATGCCCGTGATCCGCGGTGTGTCGGGCATCCTCGCCGAGGTTGTCCTCAGGTGGCCTTGTGCGCGCGGATTCCGCAGTCCCCGGTCGACGGTGACAAGAGGCGTTTCCGCGCAAGCGACAGGGCGGGGTGTCCCGAGCGGCCTCAGAGGTTGATCGTCACGTCGCCCTGGTCCTGGAGCTCCCCGGCGTACTTCTGGGTCGCCTCGTTGGCCTTGTCACTCCTCACCTGCTCCTCGAGCTGCGGGCGCATCTCCTCGATCGAGGGCACCTGCGCCTCCTGACCGGTCTGCGCGGCCATCTGCTCCTGCTGGTCCTTCGCCTGCTGGTAGGCCGCCCCGACCTCCTCGTCGGTGACGTCGAACTCTCCGAACTCGTCGGCGATGAGGCCCTCGATCTTCAGCTGGGTCCTCATCTCCTCATTCACCCGCGCTTCGTCCATGCCCTGGTCGTTCATCGCCGAGAGGAACTCCTCGGTGCTCATCTGCGAGGCCTGGGCGGTCTCGTCGAGAGCGGTGGCGACATCGTCGTCGGTGACCTCGATGCCGCGCTTGTCGGCTTCCTGCCTGAGCAGCTCGGTGCTCACGAGGTTGTCGGCGGTCTGCTGCTTGAGTGCGGCCTCGTCGACGGGCTGTCCGCCCTGCTGCGCGGCCATCATCATCTGCCCGTACTGGGTTTCGTAGAGGGGGACGAACTCGTCCTTCGTGATCTGCTCACCGTTGACCTCGGCGACGACGTCGGGGATGTCGTCGGTGTTCGGCGCTCCGGTGTCGCTCTGCTCGGCGGCCGGGGTCGTCGGAGCGGCCGACGAGTCGTCGCCGCTGGTCCCGCAGCCGGCGAGCGCGACGACGGAGACGGATACGGCGAGTCCCACCCACCACTTGGACTTGACCACAATCACTCCTGCGAATCGATTCAGCCCACCACGCTAACAGGCCGGGATCAGTGCGGCCTGTGCGCAGGCGGTCACAGCCTGGGCGCGCGGTGACTGCGCAGCTAGACTGCGGACATGACCGAACCCACGGAGACCCAGTTCCGCGGAGTGTTCCTCACCTGCGCGGATGTTGAGACCACGGCGGCCTTCTACCGCGACATCGCGGGACTCGCTCTCACCCCAGCCGGGGACGAGGACTATACGTACCATCTCATCGACGTCGACGGAATCCAGCTCGCCCTCCACGACGCCGAGGCGTTCGCCGACTACACGACGCCGCCGAACCCGGACTCGAACCTCACCCACCTCTACTTCCGCATCGCAGACCGCGCGGCGTTCCTCGACCGCCTCGACGCGGCCGGGATCATCCCGGTCGCGCTCGACGATGTCGTCGTCACGGTCGCCGACCCGGATGGTCGGAAGGTGATGTTCGGGACGGCCTGAGTCCGGCTCAGCACCGCCTCGGCGGGCCCGCGACCGCCTCGGCGGGGAACGGCGTGATCACGGGATGGGCCCGGGTCACAGGCTCGTGGGGACCTCTCCGGTCGGGGCGTAGGAGGAGTAGACGACGCCGCTGCGATGGAAGGGCCGGGAGTCGAGCAGCGAGAGCTGCGGCTGCGGGTGGCCGTCGGGGAAGAAGCCGCGTCCGCGCCCCTGCCACACGGGGTGGACGAACATCCGGTACTCGTCGACGAGACCGGCGGCGATGAGCTCGTGGGCGAGCGTGATGCTGCCGGTGATGATGACGTCGAGGCCCGGTTGGGAGCGCAGCGCCGCGACCTCGAGGAGGGGCTCGGTGATGATCTCCGTGTTCGTCCATGCAGGTTCGGTCAGCGTCGAGGAGACGACGACCTTGCGCACCTTCTCAAGATGCGCGGCGATGCCCGTCGTGTCGTCGGTCTGCTGCGGCCAGTAGCCGCGGAAGTCCTCGAACGTCTGCCGGCCGAGCAGGAGGATCTGCTCACGCGCGGACTGCGCCATCAGCTCGGCGACGAGCTCGTCGTCCTGGGCCTGCGGGTCGAACCAGTCGTCGAGCATCTCGACCCGACCGTCGAGGGTGACGTTCTGCGTGATGATGATGCGCACGGTGGGCTCCTTCGTCGGGCGTGTGCCCATCACGCTACGCACCCGGTGAGCGGGCGTAAAGGGGCAGTGCTCACCCCGGCGACGGTGTCGTGCGGCCCGGCTAGGATCGGGACCATGACGATCCCTGACTTCCGCGCCGAGGCGACCGACCTCCTGCCCGATCTCGTCACCCTGCGTCGCACGCTCCATGCCCACCCCGAGCTCGGCACGCAGCTGCCCTTCACGCAGGCCGAAGTGCTCCGGGCCCTTGCGGGGCTGGGGCTCGAGGTGACGACGGGGGAGTCGCTCACCTCGGTGGTCGCCGTCTTGCGCGGCGGACGCCCGGGACCGGCGGTGCTGCTGCGCGGGGACATGGATGCCCTCCCGGTGACCGAGGAGACCGGACTCGACTTCGCGTCGACGAACGGGTCGATGCACGCGTGCGGCCACGACATGCACACGGCCGGGCTCGTCGGTGCTGCCCGGCTGCTCGCCGCCCACCGCGACGAGCTGCCCGGTTCCGTGATCTTCATGTTCCAGCCGGCCGAGGAGAGCGAGGGCGGGGCGGAGCCGATGATCGCCGAAGGCGTCCTCGAGGCGGCCGGTGCACCCGTCGTCGCCGCGTACGGCATCCACGTCGAAGCCGACGTCCGCGGCCGCTTCGCCACCCGGGGCGGTCCGCTCATGGCCGGCTTCGCCGACCTCGACATCACCGTCCACGGCGCCGGGGGCCACAGCTCCCAGCCGCAGGCGACCCGTGACCCGGTGTCCGCGGTCGCCGAGATCGCGCTGGCGCTCAACACGATGACGACCCGGTCCTTCGACATCTTCGACCCCGTCGTCGTCTCCGTCACCCAGCTGCAGGGGTCGGCGGCGAACAACGTCATCCCCGACACCGCGTCACTCGGCGCCTCGATCCGCTTCCTCTCCGCGGACTCGCTCGCCCTGCTCAGGCAGCGGGTCACCGAGGTGGCCGAAGGCATCGCCCGAGCGCACCGGTGCACCGCCTCGGTGGACTTCGAGGTCGGGTTCCCCGTCACCGTCAACGACCCGGGCGAGACCGGCGTCGTCCTCGGACGCCTGCGGGAGCTGTTCGGGCAGGAGAGCGTCACGGTCCTCGACCATCCGCGGATGGGATCCGAGGACTTCTCCTACGTGCTCGAGCGGGTGCCCGGTGCCTTCGTCTTCCTCGGCGCGACTCCGGTCGGGATCGACCCCGACGCGGAGACGAACCATTCGCCGAGGGTGCAGTTCGACGACGGACTGCTCGGCGATCAGGCCGCCGCGCTCGCCCACCTCGCCTTCGCCCGGCTGCGCGACGAGGCGGGCGACTGAGCGCCGAGCAGGGCGACTGAGCGCCGAGACCGCCACTTCGCACCGAGACTGACAGTTCTCACCGGCAGTCTCGATGCGAAGTGGCGGTCTCGGTGGCTCGGTGGCTGGGGAGCCAGGGAGCTGGGTATCTCAGGTCTCGTCGGCGACGGCGACCGGCTGCTCGAGATCCCGGCGCCGCACCGTGCGGTAGGCGTCGAAGGTGTGGTCCTCGTGGAGGGTCTTGACGATGCAGATGCCGAGGAGTGCGACGATGACGGCGAACGGCAGGGCCGAGAGCATCGCCGCCTGCTGGAGGGCGGCAAGACCGCCGGCGAAGAAGAGGACCATCGCCGTCGTGCCCGTGAGCACGCCCCACACGGTGAGCACCCAGCGGCTCGGTTCGAGCGTGCCGCGCGAGGTGAGCATGCTGAGCACGAAGGTGTTCGCATCCGCCCCGGAGACGAAGTAGAGGATGACGAGGATGATCGCGATGACCGAGGTCAGACCGGTCCACGGCAGCTGCCCGAGCGTCTCGAAGAACGCGGAGTTGACGTTGGCCGCCGCGGCCTGGCCGATCTCGCCGCTGCCGTCCATATCGAGTTTGATCGCGGTGCCGCCGAAGACGGTGAACCACGCGAAGAAGACGAGGCTCGGCACTCCCATGACGCCGAGGACGAACTCGCGGACCGTGCGGCCCTTCGAGATCTTCGCGAGGAACACCCCGACGAAAGCGCCCCAGCTCAGCCACCACGCCATCATGAAGTACGTCCAGAACTGGTACCACTCGACATCCCCGGAGGCCAGCGGGGTCAGGAGGCTCGTCGTGAAGAACTCGCCGAGGTACTGGCCGGTCGAGCGGAAGAAGAGGTTGCCGATGAACCCCGTCGGGCCGACGATGAGGACGAAGAGGCCGAGGAAGATCGAGAGCACCGCCGTCGTCTGGCTGAGGAACTTGATCCCCTTGTTGACCCCGGACAGCGCCGACAGGGTGAAGACGACGGTGATGCCGAGGATGATGATGATCTGGACGAAGAGCTCGTTGGGGATCCCGAAGACCCGGTTGAGGCCCTCGGAGATCTGGGAGGCGCCGAGGCCGAGCGACGTCGTCGTCCCGAAGAGCGTGGCGATGACGGCCATGATGTCGACGACCTTGCCCGGCCACCGGTCCATCGCGCTGCCGAAGAGCGGCTTGAGCATCGGGGAGATGAGCCCGGTGTTCCCGCGCTTGTGCGTCGAGTAGGCGATCGCGAGCCCGAAGACCCCGAACACCGCCCACGCGTGCGGACCCCAGTCGAAGTACGAGTACTGGAGGGCGACGACCGCCGCCTGCGTGGTGCCCGCCTCGGCGAGGTCATGCGGGGGTGTCGTGAAGTGGGAGATCGGCTCGGCGACGCCGTAGCTGATGAGCCCGATGCCCATAACCGCCGAGAGGATCATCGCCAGCCACGCCCACGTGCTGAACTCGGGACGGTCGTCCTCGGCGCCGAGGCGGACCCGACCGAAGCGGCCGAAGCCGAGGTAGACGAGGAGGCCGATGCAGCCGAGGGTGACGACGAGGTAGGACCAGCCGACGTTCGCGGCGACCGCGTTCATCGCCGTCGTCATCGTCGTCGACATGCCCTCAGGTGAGATCACGCCCCACAGGGTGAATGCGACGACGCCGGCGATCGAGATCCAGAACACCGACCCCGGCCGGTGACGCAGGGCGTTGGCCTCGGCCATCGCCGGGGAGATCCCGGCATCGTAGTCCATGCCGCCGCCGGGCAGCTGGGCGTGACGGTGCGGTGGGCCTGATGAGGGGTCATCGGCGGGGCCGGGGACGTGTTCCATGGCGAACTCCACTTCCTTGTGAGTCAGTTCTTCGGGACTTCGGTGATCGGTCTGCGGGTGGTGCTGGTGGAGCTGCGGTGCTCAGGGGAGCGGGTAAGGGGGTGCTGGCGGGGACTCCGGTGTCGGATGGATGGGGCACTCGACCGGTGGGGACGGCGGTCGGGATGGCTCAGTCGAGGGACGTGAGGTCCTCGCTGTCGAAGAACCTGCCCGCCTTGTAGATCATCGGGGAGTCCTCCGAGGTCTCGGCGCTCTTGACCCGGCCGATGAAGACGGTGTGGGTGAGCGCCTGGAACCGCTCCTTGATCTCGACCTCGATCGAGGCCGATGAGCCGTCGATGAGCGGCGAGCCGCCGGCGGCGGGATGCCAGTCGAGGGTGGCGAACTTGTCGGGGGCCTTCGAGGCGAAGACGCCGATCGTGTCCCGCTGGTTGCGGCTCATGATGTTGATGCCCATGTGCGTCGAACGGAACAGCGCCGGATACGTCGACGAGGTCTTCTGCACGCAGACGAGGACGAGCGGCGGGTCGAGGGAGACGGAGTTGTAGGAGTTGACGGCGAGGCCGCGGGGCCTGCCCTCGTCGTCGGTCGTCGTCACCACGGTGACGCCGGTGATGAACTGCCGGTTGAAGGCCTTGAGCGAATCCTTCGTCGGACTGCCCGTGAGATCGGCAGTGACGACGTCGTCGGGGGCGACCTCGAACGCCGAGGACAGCGACTTCAGTCCGAGGTCGGCCAGCAGCTCGTGGGCATCCCAGGTCACCGTCTCCCGTGCGATCCGATCGCCGTCGAGGGTGATGAGGTTCGAGCCGTGGGTCGTCACCTGCTGCCCGGTCGGCGGGATGTCGCCCATCGGCTCGGTGAACGTGCCGACGGAGCGCCAGTAGATCGCACCCTCGTCGCCTTCGATGAGGATGTGGTCGATCGTCGTCGTGAGATCGGGGAACGCGGCGCGGATCTCGCCGATCTCCTCCTTGATCGCGGCGGCGTCCTTCTCCTGTCCGGAATTCGTCGAGACGCGGACGTAGTCGTCGGTGACGAGGGCGTCGAAGGCGTCGAGGTCATCGGTGTCCCAGACGGCGTGCCACGCGTCGCTGATGGTCTTCTTCACACCACTGAGGGCGGCATTCTGTGTTTCTTGCATACCAGAGACCATAGATTGGCCACCATGCATCCGTCAACAGATTCGGGAAACTCAGTGAAATCAAGGTTTCAACCATGCTGTTGACATGCTCGCATGTATGCAAGTAGATTTCTTGTATGCAACAGATCTCCAGCGACGCACAGACCGAATCGTTCCTCGACCGGGTCCGCACGCTCATCCTCAGCGACGGGTACGAGCCGGGTGACATGATCCCCGAATCGACGCTCGCCGAATCCTTCGGCGTCAGCCGCACCCCGGTCCGCGAGGCCTTCAAGCAGCTCGAGCGCGAGGGCCTCGTCGAGATCCGCCCCCGGGTCGGGACGTTCCTCCGCCAGCCCAAGCGCCGGGAGATCGTCGAGCTCTTCCAGCTCAAGGAGTCCCTCGAGGGCCTCGCCGCGAACCTCTTCGCCAAGCGGGGGGCGATCCCCGAGCTCGCGATGCTCAAGGACAACTCCGATGCCTCCGACGCCGCGGCGCTGGCCGAGGACGCCGAGACCTACGCCCGGCTCGTCCACGAATTCCACTGGGCGCTCGTCCGCGGAGCCGACAACCGCAAGCTCACCGAGACCTACGAGCGCCTCATGCACCAGCTCGCCTACCACCGCATCGTCCTCCAGGCCGTGCAGCGGCCGGGCCGGCTGAGCGAATCGGTCGGCGAACACCATGCCGTCATCGACGCGATCGAGAACAAGGATGCCATCGGCGCGGAGATCGCGATGCGCGAACACGTCAGCGCCTCCTCCCGCGCGGCCCTGCTCTCCCTGACCGAACAGGACCGGCAGACCGCCGGAGCCGGCACCGAGGAGGCACAGTGAGCGCGGCAGCCCCGACCGAGCGCCTGCCTGCGTCGTTCGACGAACTCGCCCGCCGCCTCGGCGTGCGCTCTCTCACCGTCCACCGCGAGGAGATCCTCTCCGAGGCCGGCACCGACCTCGACCGCCCGCTCGTCCAGGCGGCCGCCGTCGCCGTCGTCCCCAACCCGTGGATCGGGGAGGGACCCGCGGCCGACCTCGCCGCCGCGACGCAGGAGCTCGCGCCGGTGCTCGCGAAGGTGCTCACTGACCGTCTGCTGGCGGCCATCGGATCCGCCGAGGCGGTCGAGGCCTTCGGGAAGGGTGCGGTCGTCGGCACGGGCGGGGAGCTCGAACACGCCGGCGCCCTCATCCACACCCCGTACTTCGGCAACATCATGCGCGAGCTCCTCGCCGGCACCTCGGTGCTCTGCTTCGCCGACGGCCGCGGACCAGCCGGGACGACGATCCGCGTGCCCCTGTGGCACAAGACCCACGCGACCTCACGCGACCACTACCAGTCGATCGAGGTCAATCTCCCCGACGCCCCTCACGCCGACGAGATCTGCGTGATCGCCGCGGCCTCGAACGGGCCCCGGCCCTTCGCCCGCATCGGCGACCGTCGCACCGACGGCGCCGTGACCACCGACATCCTGAAAGGACTCATCTCATGAAGGTTCGCAAGATCACCACCGTCGTCGAAGACGTGCTCACCGAGGGCGGACGCGACGTCAACCCGATCACCCGCGTCGCCGCCGTCGCCGCGGTCATCGAGAACCCGTGGGCAGGGCAGGGCTTCGTCGACGACCTCGGGCCCGGCATCGACGCCACGGCCAGCGACCTCGGCGCCCTGCTCGCTCCCCGCGTCATGGAGGCCCTCGGCGGTGAGCTCGAAGCGTACGGGAAGGCGGCGATCGTCGGACTCGACGGCGAGATCGAGCACGGCTCTGCCCTCATCCACACGCTGAAGTTCGGTGACCACTTCCGCAGGGCCGCCTCGGCGAGCACCCTGCTGCCCGCCGTCGAGAAGCGCGCGGACGCAGGAGCGATCTTCGACATCCCGCTCAAGCACTTCACGGATGCGACGATCCGCTCACACCACCAGACCTTCGAATGGCGGGTCTCCGACGCCCCGCACGCCGACGAGATCCTCGTCGCGCTCGCCGGTGCCACGGGCGGACGGCCGCAGGAGCGGCTCGCCCCGCTCTCGGCGGACAAGTAGTCGGCGCGATGATGGCTGAGGATGCGGGCACCCCCGTCGTGCTCCTGCACGGGGTCGGCCTCGACCGGACCGTGTGGGCGCGCGTCGAGGACCGCCTCGACCGTCCGACGGTCGCCCTCGATCTGCCCGGGCACGGCAGCCAGCCGCCGCTGACCGAGGCGACGACCCTGGAGGACATGGCCGGCGACATCGCCGCGCGCATGCCCGCCGGACCCGTCCATCTCGTCGGATTCTCCCTCGGCTCGCTCATCGCCCAGCAGCTGGCGGCGACGCTGCCCGGACGCGTCCGCACCCTGACGTGCGTGAGCTCCGTGGCCGCGCGCACCGATGACGAGGCCGCCGCGGTCCGGGCCCGCCTCGACGGTGCGTACGAGGACTTCACGGGCAGCATGGAACGTGCGCTCGACCGCTGGTTCCCCGCCGGGGAGAGCCCGGAGACCACGGACTGGCGGGAGGAGACGCGGACGGTCCTGCTCGCCAACGACCCCGACTCCTATCGGCACGCGTATGCGGTGTTCGCCACCGGCGACCGGGCGATCGCCCCGCGGCTGCCGGCGATCACCGCCCCGACCCTGGCGATCACCGGGGAGAGGGACCCCGGGTCGACACCGGATATGAGCCGTCGCCTCGGCGCGCTCATCACCGGCGCCGAGGTGGTCATCATTCCGGGTGCCCGCCACATGCTTCCCGTCACCCATCCCGAGACGCTCGCCCGCCGGGTGGGCGCGCTCATCGACGACAGTGCTGTTCCCACGGATCTGGATGCTGTCCTCGACGACGACAGTCCCGTTGCCCAAGGCGGCAGCCCAGTTGACCACGACCACACTGCCGTTGCCCACGACCACAGCGAAAGGAGTCAGCGATGACGCTGCGACTCGACCACTTCATCGGCGGGGAGCACAGCGCCCCGGCCGACGGCGGCTACCTCACGAGCACGAACCCGGCGACGCTGGAGACCCTCTACGAATTCGCCCGCGGCACGGCGGCCGATGTCGACCGGGCCGTCGATGCCGCCGCGCAGGCCTTCTCCTCACGGATCTGGCGGCGGATGACGCCGACCCAGCGGGGGCACCTGCTGCGACGGTTCGGCGATCTCATCACGGAGAACGCCGACGAGCTCGCGCGGCTCGAGAGCCAGGACAACGGCAAGCTCCTGCGGGAGATGGTCGGCCAGCTCGCCGGGCTGCCCGAATACCTCTACTACTTCGGCGGACTCGCCGACAAGGTGCAGGGGTCGCAGATCCCGACGAACTCGCCCGAGGTCATCAACTTCACGCAGCGGGAGGCGCTCGGCGTCGTCGGGCTCATCACCCCGTGGAACTCGCCGATGACGCTGACGCTCTCGAAGCTCGCACCGGCACTGGCTGCCGGCAACACCGCGGTGATCAAACCGAGCGAATACACCTCGCGGACGATCCTGCGCCTGGCCGAGCTCGCCGATGAGGCCGGGTTCCCCGCCGGTGTCGTCAACGTCGTCACCGGTCTCGGTGCCGAGGCGGGGCAGGCGCTCGTCGACAACCCGAAGCTCGCGAAGATCTCCTTCACCGGATCGACCCGCACCGGCGCAGCCATCGCCTCGGCGACTGCAGGCCGGTTCATCGGCTCGACCCTCGAGCTGGGCGGGAAGAGCCCGAACATCGTCTTCGACGACGCCGACGTCTCGAATGCCGCGATGGGCGTCATCGCCGGCATCTTCGCGGCAGCCGGGCAGACGTGCATCGCCGGGTCCCGGGTCTTCGCGCAGCGCGGGATCTACGATGAGCTGCTCGAGAAGGTCACCGCCCGGGCCGCCTCCATCGTCATCGGCGACCCGATGGCCCCGGAGACCGAACTCGGGCCGCTGGCCTTCGAAGCACAGCTCGGCAAGGTCAAGGAGTACGTCGACCTCGGCGTCTCGGAGGGCGGACGGATCGCCTACGGCGGGGACCGTCCCGACGTCGACCTCCCCGGCTACTTCTTCCAGCCCACCGTGCTCACGGACACGACGAACGACATGCGCGTCGTCCAGGAGGAGATCTTCGGACCCGTCGCCGCGGTCATGCCCTTCGACACCGAGGAGGAGGTCCTCGAGCTCGCCAACGACACCGACTACGGGCTCGCCGCCGGGGTGTGGACCCAGAACCTCGCCCGCAGCATGCGGATGTCCCAGCAGCTCGAGGCCGGCACGATCTGGATCAACATGTACCGCGCGATGTCGCCGATGTCGCCGCGACAGGGATTCAAGAACTCCGGGGTGAGCATCGAGCACGGCATCGAGTCGATGCACGAGTACACCCGACTCAAGAGCATCTGGATCAACACGGACGAAGGCCCGGTCGCCGATCCCTTCGTGCTGGGAAGGTGAGGACATGCCGCTCATCGACATCTCGATCGGCCGAGGCCGCACGCCCGAGCAGCTGCGCGCCCTCATCGCCGGCGTCCACGACGTCGCCGCCCGCACCACGGGCGCCGCGGACGAGAACATCACAGTGATCGTGCGCGAAGTCGACAAGGAGCTCTGGTCGCGGTCGAACACGACGATCGCCGAACGCGAAGCCTCCGGCTGACCCGCTGACCGCGGCGGCCCCGGGCCTGCCGCGGGCGGACTTGGGCCTGCCGCGGGTGGACCGGGGCCGGCTGCGGGTGGCACGGCCGCCTCGGCGAACTCACCACCACAACGACACCACTCGCTCACCCCACGAGCAGAGATCCGCCAGGCACCGCCGGCGGATGGAAAGGACCGATGATGCGCTTCTCGCTCTTCCTCCACATGGAACGCTGGGACGACTCGATCAGCCCCGAACAGCACTGGGCCAACCTCGTCGAACTCGTCAAGATCGCCGAGGCCGGAGGCTTCGGCACGGTGTGGATCGGCGAACACCACTCGATGGAGTACGTCTCCTCGCCGAGCCCGATGCCGCAGCTCGCCGCACTCGCCGCGCAGACCTCGACGATCCGGTTGGGGTCGGGCACGATCATCGCCCCGTTCTGGCACCCGCTGCGCGCCGCCGGTGAGGTCGCGCTCCTCGACGTCATCAGCGGCGGGCGCGCCGAGGTCGGCATCGCCCGCGGGGCCTACCAGTTCGAGTTCGATCGGATGGCCGGCGGCATGCCCGCGGCCGACGGCGGCGAGTACCTGCGCGAGCTCGTGCCTGCGATGCGCGCTCTCCTCCAGGGCGACTACGCCCACGACGGCGAGCACTGGCAGTTCCCCGTCTCGACGGCGGTGCCCAAACCGGTGCAGCAGCCGACGCCGCCGATCTGGCTCGCCGCCCGCAGCCCCGAGACCCACGACTTCGCCGTCGCCAACGGCTGCAACGTCCAGGTCACGCCGCTGATGAAGGACGACCGCGAGGTCGAGGACCTCATGAACAAGTTCGAGACGGCCCTCGCCGCCCACCCCGAGGTCGAGAAGCGCCCGGAGATCATGGTGCTGCGCCACACCTACCTCCACTCGCCGGAGGATCCGGAGGGCTGGAAGGTCGGGGCCGCCGGCATCAACAAGTACTACCGCACGTTCTCCGCGTGGGCGTTCGGGAAGAAGGACCCCGTCGACGGCTTCCTCGACCCGACCCCCGAGGAGCGCTTCGCCGACCGTCCCGAGTTCGAACTCGAGTCCCTCCACCGGTCGGCGATGATCGGCACCCCGGCCGAGGTGACCGAGCGGATCAGGCACTACGCGGACCTCGGCTACGACGAGTACAGCTTCTGGTCGGACAATGCGCTCAGCCACGAGGAGAAGAAGGCCTCGCTGCAGCTCTTCATCGACGAGGTCGTGCCGAACTTCAAGTGATCGGGGTGAGGGTTGGCGTGGGGTTGATGCCCGAGACGACTTCGCTCCGGGGACCGCAGTGACGTGCCGCCTGCAGACGCGGCGACGTCGATGAGCGCGTGAGGCCCGGTGGGCGAAGGAGCGATTCTCCTTCGCCCACCGGGCCTCTTCGTGCGCTCGCCGTGCGAGCCCCGGAACCGCGGTGCAGCGCTCGCCGCGCAGGGCACAATTTCGGCTCGCGCGGCCTCAGCCCATCACGCGCTGATGAGGCCGTGGGGGTCGAGGACGAACTTCTTCGCGACGCCCGAGTCGAAGTCGGCGTAACCCTGCGGGGCGTCCTCGAGCGAGATCGCCGTGGCATTGACGTTCTTCGCGATCGAGACCTTGTCGTGGAGGATCGCCTGCATGAGGCCGCGGTTGTACTTCATCACCGGGCACTGGCCGGTGACGAAGACGTGCGACTTGGCGAATCCGAGACCGAAGCGCATCGACAGCGAGCCCTCCTTGGCCGCCTCGTCGACGGCGCCGGGATCACCGGTGACGTAGAGCCCGGGGATGCCGAGGCTGCCGCCGGCCCGCGTGATGTCCATGAGCGAGTTGAGCACGGTCGCGGGTGCTTCGTGTCCGGCGTCCTTGCCGTGTCCGCGGGCTTCGAAGCCGACGGCGTCGATGCCGCAGTCGACCTCGGGGGTACCGAGGATCTGCTCGATCTGATCCTTCGGGTCGCCCTTCGAGACGTCGACCGTCTCGCAGCCGAAGCTCCGCGCCTGCGCCAGTCGGTCCTCGTTGAGGTCGCCGACGATGACGACGGCGGCACCGAGGAGAAGCGCCGAGGTGGCCGCCGCGAGACCGACGGGACCGGCGCCTGCGACGTAGACGGTCGAGCCGACCTGCACTCCCGCCCCGACGGCGCCGTGGAATCCGGTGGGGAAGATGTCCGAGAGCATCGTGAGGTCGAGGATCTTCTCCATCGCCTGCTCTTTGTCCGGGAACTTCAGGACGTTCCAGTCCGCGTAGGGGACGAGGACGTACTCGGCCTGCCCGCCGACCCAGCCGCCCATGTCGACGTAGCCGTAGGCCGAACCGGGACGGTCGGGATTGACGTTGAGGCAGATTCCCGTCTTGCCCTCCTTGCAGTTCCGACAGCGGCCGCACGAGATGTTGAACGGCACCGAGACGAGGTCGCCGACCTTGACGAACTCGACGTCCCGACCGACCTCGACGACCTCACCGGTGATCTCGTGACCGAGGACGAGACCCTCGGGAGCAGTCGTGCGGCCCCGGACCATGTGCTGGTCGGAGCCGCAGATGTTCGTGGCGACGGTCTTGAGGATGACGCCGTGGTCGACCTTCCGGCCGACGTTGGCGGGATTGACGCCGGGGCCGTCCTTGAGGACGAATTCCGGGTACTCGGTGTCGATGACCTCGACCTTGCCGGGACCTGCGTAGCTGATTGCCCTGTTGCTCATCCTTGAGCCTCCGTTCGGAGCTGATGGTGAGGACGTGATCGGCGGGAGAACCGATCGGCCTCCTGAAATATCAGTCTTGTATCAGACGTGCTGTCAGTCTTGCTGGGCGTCTCCGTCCGTGTCAATACCCGAGTTCGGACTGTGCGACTCCGGGGCAGGAGACGGGGCAGGAGACATCGACGCCCCGAACCGACATATACGCCGTGCGCTAACGGCGTATTTGTCGGTTCACCGCGTCGATGCGTCGACGGGCGTTGGGTGAGGGCGTATTTGTCGGTTCGCCACGTCGGTGTCGCGGGCGGAGGAAGGCTGTGCTCGCCTCCTCGCATGCGGCTGCCCTGCGCGCAATCGCTGCGGGCGGGACACGCCTCCGCGCACACCGCCTCCTTGGGTCAGACCCGTGCCCGCTCCGCCGCAACCGCCTCGGCGCGGGGGCTCAGCCGGTGCGCAACCGGCCGGGAGTGTCCTTTGACGCGGTGAACCGACATATACGCCGTGTGCTAACCGCGTATTTGTCGGTTGAGGGCGTCGATGCGTCAGCGGGCGTTGGGTGAGGGCGTATTTGTCAAATCACTGCGTCGGTGTCGCTGGTGGAGGAAGGCAGTGCTCGCCTCCTCGCACGCGGCTGTCTTGCGCGCAATCGCTGCGGGCTGGACACGCCTCCGCGCACCCCCCCCGCCTGGCATCCCGC
>NZ_SCMW01000047.1:0-30773 GCF_005502845.1 Brevibacterium sp. 2SA
GAAGTGGGAGGGCGGAGATCCTGAGAGGCTCCCGTGTGCGGACCGGGCCCGTTATAAGGGACAATGGACGCATGTCGACGAGCCAGGAAGCCACACAGACCAATTCAGTCATCGGTGCCGAGCACATCGAGTGGGTACAGCAGCTGACATCACGGGCGCGCACTGCGATGAACTCAGTGCTCGAGGGCAAGGACGAGGCCGTGGGCCTCTCCCTCATCGCCCTCCTCGCCGGCGGCCATGTCCTGCTCGAGGATGTGCCGGGCGTCGGCAAGACCCTGCTCGCCCGGGCGATGGGCAAGGTCGTCGACGGCTCGGTGCGCCGCATCCAGTTCACTCCGGACCTGCTGCCCACCGATGTCGTCGGCGTCAACCTCTTCAATCAGGAGACCCGGCACTTCGAGTTCCGCCGCGGTCCCGTGTTCGCCAACATCATCATCGCCGACGAGATCAACCGCGCGTCCCCGAAGACGCAGTCGGCGATGCTCGAGTGCATGGCCGAGGGCCAGGCGACGATCGACGGCGAGACGCACATGATGCCCTCGCCGTTCATCGTCGTCGCCACGCAGAACCCCATCGACATGGAGGGCACATACGCCCTGCCCGAGGCCCAGCGCGACCGCTTCATGACGCGCATCTCGCTCGGATACCCGTCGACGGCCGACGAGGTCGACCTGCTCGACAACCAGATCGAGCACGATCCGCTCACCGCCGCGCAGGCGGTGACGAGCCTCGAGCAGATCAAGCAGGCCCGCGACATCGTCCGCCATGTCTCGGCGAGCCCGGCGCTGCGCGAGTACATCGTCGCGATCCTCCAGGCGACGCGCAGCGATCAGGCGATCGTGCTCGGCTCCTCACCGCGCGGCGGCGTCCACCTGCTGCGCGCCGCGAAGGCCAGGGCCGCCCTGTCGGGTCGCACCTTCGTCACTCCCGACGACATCCAGGCGCTTGCGCCCTTCATCCTCGCCCACCGCATCATCCCGCGCGACGGCGACGACTCGGAGCTCGCGGCCGACCTCATCGCCCGCGTGCTCGCGCGAGTGCCCGTCTCGACGAATCAGTGACGGCATGCGGCTTTCGACCTCGGGAATCATCTTCATCATCGCCGGAGCCGCGCTCATCGTCGGCGCCTACCGCTTCGCTCTGCCCGGTCTTCTCCCGGCAGGACTGCTGCTCATCGGGCTCGTCGGCCTCTCCGCCGCCCTCATCGGCTGGGGCACGCGCCGGATCTCGGTGACCCTGCACACTCCCCTGCCCGAAGTCCGGCTCCAGCCCGGAGACGAGCGCTACCCGCTGGCGCCCGAAGGCAAGGAAGTCGAGGTCGACGCCGTGGTCCGCAACACCGGTCACCTCGCGGTGCCCGCGTCGACGATCGACTTCGTCGCCGCCGACGGCTTCGGCGACTCGACCGTCGGTGAGGTGCCGCCCCTGGCCGGAGGCCGCTCGCAGAACGTCGTCACCTCCTTCACCCCGAACCGTCGCGGCCTCAGCGGCATCGAGGCGGTGCTCGTCACCGTCGCCGGTCCCTTCGGTCTCGTCACGGCGAAGAAGAAGGTGCTCGGCGCGCAGCCGATCGCCGTGGCCGTGCCCTCCCTCGGCGCTCGGATTCCCGGGGACACCGCGAATCGGCCGGCGCGCCTCGACGAGGGCAAGATCCGCTCGGGTCACACGACCCGCGACTTCCACACCCGGGAGTACGTACCCGGCGACGATCTGCGCCACGTCCACTGGCCGACGACGGCGAAGTCGGGCGAGCTCATGGTCCGTCACGAGGCCGAGGAGGAGACGCTCCATGCGCTCATCGTCGTCGATCTCGTCGGCGCCGAGGAGCCGCCGGACGATCTCGAGCAGGAGTTCCTCCTCGCCGCGGCGGCCGCCGCGGGTGTCGCCTTCCTCCGCGCCGACTACGAGGTCTGCATGATCACCCCCGGCCATGAGTTCCGGTTCCGCGGCCCGCGCGACGTCGACCGTCTGCGCCTGCTCACCGCGCTCGTCGAACCGGGACCGGCCCACCTGCCCTCGCACGACAATCCCAACCACGTCGTCATCTGCGCCGCCGATGACGCCCGCGCCCAGGCGATGGCCGCGCAGTTCACGCGCCGGATCCCCATCACCGTCCGCAGCCTCTCGGAGATCGATGACATGACGATGCTCGGTTTGAGCGAAGACCTGCCCGAATCCTGGACGACCTTCGACTCGAAGCGGGTCGTGCGATGAGCGCCGACGTCCTGCAGCCCGACGTCGTGCAGCCCGGAGTTGTGCAGGAGGAGCGGCAGCGCTCTTCGACGTGGCTCGAGTCGCTGTCGGTGTTCGTCGCCATGGTGCTCACCGCGATCGGCCTCTCCGCGGTGTTCTCCGACTTCGACTGGCTGCTGCCGGTCCTCGTCGCCGTCTTCCTCATCGTCCTCGTCGGGGCGATCTTCCGCAGCATCCCGGGGCTCAGGGCCACCGGCACCGCGGTCATCGCCCAGTGCATCGTCGGCGTCATCGCCGTCCTCGTCCTCTGTGCCCCCGACACGCTGCTGGCAGGGATCATCCCGACCGGTGAGTCGTTCGTCGCCGTCATCGACCTCCTCTCGGCCGGGGTGAGCGACCTCTACGCCTCGACCCCGCCGGCGGAGAGCACGCCCGGCTTCACGGCGATGCTGACGATCGCGTTCACGCTCATCACAATCCTCATCGACGGACTCGTCTCCGACCTCCGCGCCCCGAAGGTCAGCGGCGTCCTCCTGCTCGTGCTGTGGATGATCCCGGTGTTCTTCGCCCCCGCGCAGGTGCGGTGGTGGCACATCGCGGCGATCCTCGCCGCGTTCCTCCTCCTAATGCTCAGCCCCTACTTCCCGCACTCGAAGTGGCGCGGCGGGCTCACCGCAGTCGTCGCCGGCGCGGTCGCGATCATCCTCGGGATCGCCCTGCCGACTCTCCTGCCGCAGGTGCCGACGCTGCCCAACCGCGCGTCGAACAATCAGGGCGACCTCACGGTGACGAACCCGTTCCTCGATTTGCGCGCCGACCTCGGCGCCCGCGACGATTCGACGCTGTTCACGTACACGACGACGGCGGAGAACCCCGAGCCGATCCGCCTGACGTCGATCAACTCCTTCGACGGGCAGACATGGGCGCCGACGCCGTTCGGACTCGACCAGTTCGCGATCGCCGCCGAGGGCCTGCCGTGGCCGCAGGGTCTGCCGCGCGACCAGGGCTACTCCGAGCAGCGCATCGACTTCTCGATCGGCCAGTACGATCAGCAGTACCTGCCGACGCCCTACGCCCCGCAGCAGCCGGAGGGACTCGACCGCCGGTGGATCTACGACGAGTCCTCGCTGACGATCGTCGGCAACGGGGAGCGCTCCGGCGGGCTCGACTACTCGATGAACTACCTGTCGATCGAACCCGATGTCAGCGTCATGCAGTCGGCGACCCCGGTCAACTCCGCGGAGTTCGAGACCGAGCTCGAAGTGCCCGAGACCCTGCCGCAGAGCGTGCGCGACACCGCCGACGAGGTCACCGCCGGGGCGAGCAACCAGTGGGAGGCCGCCGTGCTGCTCCAGGCGTACTTCCGCAGCGGCGAGTTCGAGTACTCACTCGATGCCCCGGAGGAGGCCAGCGGTGACGCGATCTCCGACTTCCTCGTCGACAAGCGCGGCTACTGCGTGCAGTTCTCCTCGGCGATGACGATCATGGCCAGGACCCTGGGCATTCCCGCCCGGATCGGCGTCGGTTTCGCCTCCGGCACCGAGAACGGGGGCGAGTACCAGGTCTCGATGCAGGATTCCCACGCGTGGCCGGAGCTCTACTTCGACGGTGTCGGCTGGGTGCGCTTCGAGCCCACACCGGGCGGACCGGCGGGGGCGCCCCCGGCGTGGACCGTCGCCGACGGCAATGCCGATGAGGCGAATGAGGAGACCACCGAATCCGCCACGCCGACCGCGGAGCCGACGGAGAGCGCATCCGAGGCCGCCCCGGCGACCGAGGAGGAAGCGACCACCGAGGCGACGGATGCCGCAGCGGAGCCGGCGAACTCGACTCTCGGCACCGTGATGTGGGCCGTCATCATCGCCGTTCTCATCCTCCTGCTGCTCGCGATTCCCGCGCTGTGGCGGGTGCTCCAGCGCCGTCGCCGCACCGGCTCCCCGGTCGACCTCGAGAACGTGTGGACCGAGATCAGGGCTCTGGCGACCGATTACGGACAGAGCCTCGATCCGAGCCGCACCCTCCGCCACAGCGAACTCGTCCTCGCCGGCGGTCCCGCCGTCGCCGAGGCGGGTGCTCGCGCCGCCCGCGGTGAGACGCGGTCCGACTCCGGCTCAGCCGAGCGCAACGGGGTCGACCGGGCCGGGGTTGCCGGTGTCGCGGGCGCCGGGGCTGCGGGAGCCGGGGTTGCCGACGGAGGTGCCGGTGCGGCTTCTGGCGCAGGGGCCGGGACGTTCAGTCCGTCTGGCCCGAGTCACGGCCGCACCGACGGCGGGCGCGTGCCCGCGAGCCAGGCGGCTGCAGGTTCCGACGGCACCAGCACGCTCGGCGGTTCGACTGGGGGACGTCCCCCGTCGGCGCTCGGCCTCGACGCTCTGCGAAGCCCGGTTCCGTCGGCCGCCGGCATCCGCCGTCACGACGACACGGCGCTGTCGGCGTTCATCGACGCCCTCGAAGCGCAGCGCTACGGCGCGCAGGCCACGGACCTCTCCCCCGCCGAGGTGCAGGCCGTCGTCGACGAGGTGCAGACGGACCTGTCCGAGCATGCGACACCCGGCAGCCGGATCTCCGCGAAGATCTGGCCGGCGAGCATCTTCAATCCCCCGAGGTGACCGCCCGCCGCGCGTCGACCGACCACGACCCGCTTCCCACCGCCGCTTGGGCACACCTGGGTTTCGGCGGCTCAGTTCATTACCTGAGCCCTCCGGCGTGGACAGAGCCCGAGTTCGCAGGCGCCTGCGCGAGGGCGGCGGCACGCCCAACTGCGCACGGGCGGTGGCACGCTCAGCCGCGAGCGGACGGTTGCGCCCGCGCGCGGGGCATGCGAAAGGGCACCGGGATGATTGCTCATCCGCAGTGCCCTTCGAAACTCAGAGGCTCACGGCACTCACCGGTGCCGAGTGCTCACTCCCCGCGCTGGCGCTTCTCCCAGCGATCCTCCATGCGGCTCATGAAGCCACCGGAGCTCTTGCCGTTCGACTTCGGCGCCGCTCCTGATCCCGAGGAGTTCTTCGCGCCATCGCCGACGCGTCCGGGACGGCTGAATGCCCAATACATACCGGCGACCATGAGACCGAAACCGACGACGCCGAGGGCGATCCACGCAACCGCCTGATTCACCATCGAGATCGCGAAGATCGTCGCGGCGAGACCGGCGAGGGCGACGAGGATGCCGACGACGAAGCGCTTCGCCGAGAAACCCGGACCGCTCACTGCCGCCTGGGATTCCGAGATGTTGCGTGCGAATCGGGGGTCTTCGCTGCGCAGCTGCTTCTCCAGCTGATCGAGAAGCTGCTGTTCGTGATCGGAGAGTGGCATGTCGAACCCCCGTTTCCTTACTCTGGCCTATTGCCCCAATCATAGTCTCTGAACACTGAAAAAACATCTTCGGAACGGGGCAGGCGGGGGTATTCCCACCCCGTCCTCAGACTCACTGATGGCGGCTGAACGCGCGCCCTGTGCGACGTCCGCCGCACAGCCTCCTGCGCCCGTCTCTCCGGGCGAACAACGGCCCTGGCCAGAGACCCTGCGAGGCGCGCTGACCACCCTCTCACACGATGTCCGAAACCCGCTGGTGACGCGTCGGCTCCCCCGTGCCGAAACCCCGTGGACGTCAGCGCTTGGGCTGCCGGCGGAGGAGGGAGGCCTGCGAGATCGCCTCGGTGCCGAACCGGCGTCGCACGTCGTCGAGGGCGACCTCCGCTTCGCGCCCGGCGTGCTCGGGTTCGTCCAACCGGGCTTGCCGCCCGCTGACGGCGAAGTCCATGAGCCCCGCAGCGCGGACTCCGAGCAGCCGGACGCCCTTGGTCCGCTGCTCCCGCAGTCCGCGCAGCGCCGGCCCGAGCGCCTCGTACATCTCCCGGGCCAGATCGGTGGGAGCTTCGAGGGTGATCGACCGGGACAGCGTCGTGAAGTCGTCGAGTCGGTACTTGAGCCCGAGCGTCGTCGCGACCTTCCCCTCGGCCCGCACGCGGTGCGCAACCTTGTCGCAGAGCCGCAGAAGCTCGTGCTCGAGCTCCGAGAGATCCCAGACGTCGGCGCCGAACGTGTGCTCGGCACTGATCGACCGGTCCTTGACCTGGCGATCCATGCCATGGGAGTCGAGTCCGTGCGCGCTGCGCCACAGGTGGTGCCCATGCGCACCGAACACCCGCCCGACCCACGCTTCGTCCATCGCCGCAAGATCGCCGATGAGGCGGATACCGTACTTCGCGAACCCCGCCTGGGTCTTCTCCCCCACGCCGGGCAGCGCCTCGATCGGCATCGGGTCGAGGAAGTCCCGGGTCGCGGCGAGCGGAACGAGCAGCTGACCGTGCGGCTTCGCCCGCGCCGAGGCGAGCTTGGCGACGACCCGTGACCCGGCGATCCCGACGGAGGCGCTCAGTCCCGTGCGCTGCTCGATCTCCGCGCGCAGCTGTGTCGTGATGTGGACCGGGGACCCGAGCCTGCGCACCGCCCCGGAGACGTCGATGTACGCCTCGTCGACGCTGACCTGGAGGACGTCGGGTGTCACCTCGGCGACGAGGTCGAAGACCTGCTTCGAATACGCGGAGTACAGGCCATGGGAGGAGGGGATCACCTCGGCGATCGGACACAGGCCGATGGCCCGGGACATCGGCATCGCTGCGTGGACCCCGAACTCACGGGCCTCATAGCTGGCGGAGACGACGACACCGCGCCCGGCCCTGCCGCCGACGATGACGGGCCTGCCGACGAGTTCGGGACGTGAGAGCAGCTCGACGGAGACGAAGAACGAATCCATGTCGAGATGGAGCATCGTCGCTCCCGTGTCATCCGTTCCCAGGTGCTCGAGGTCACCGCCGGAACGGGCCAGCTGCTTGCGGCTCATGTCCCACCCACGGATCGAACTTTTCGGCTCCCGCACGGTCTGCGGGTAATCTGTGACCATGGTATCGCGCAGCACTGTCACGACGATGACGCTTGCCCTCGGCCTTGTCCTCGCCGGATGCTCGGGACCCAGCGACCCGACGTCTCAGTCGACGTCGACCCCGTCGGAGTCCGCGACGCAGACCGACGCCACCGCAGCTCCCAGCGATGCGGGCACCGAGAGTCCGACCCCCACCGAGGCGGCCCCCACACAGGCCGAACTCCCCGACTTCATGGCCCCCTACGAGGGCGCCGAGGTGATCTCGAGTTCGCGGGCGCAGGCCGAGTCCGGGAAGCTCGATCAGGTGAGCATCGTCATGCGGGCGGAGGCCGAACCCGACGACATCGTCAAGTCCTACACCGAGAAGCTCGAGCAGGCCGGGTTCGAGACCTTCGGCGACGGGTCGCTGACGAAGGCCGCGCAGGTCGTGAACTTCCGTCACAAGGACAACGACGGCATGCTCGTCCTCACCGTCAGCGACGACCCCGCCGACCCGAAGTCCTCGATCGTGTCGCTCGGCGGGACCATCGCTCCGTGACCTCGCCCGACCGCGTCGAGTCCCTTGACGCTCCCGCGGACATCGCCGCCGAGGTGGCGGCCGGCCTCACCTCCTTCCTCACCGCGAAGGCGGCTGAGTTCGAGGCGATCTCGCCCGATACGACGGAGATCGGCACCGCGCTCATCGACTTCACCCGCGGCGGCAAGCGGATCCGCCCGGTCCTCCTGTGGTGGGGCTATCAGCTCGCCACCGGAGGCGGGCGCCACCTCGGTGAGGGGACGGGCTCCACGCGTTCGGCACTCACCGAGGCGGCCGCCTCCCTCGAGCTCCTCCACGCCGCGGCGCTCATCCACGACGATGTCATCGACCACTCGGACACCCGGCGCGGCGAGCCGGCCCTCCACCGCCGGTTCGAGGCCCTCCATGCGGCACTGGGCTATCAGGGCGGGGCCGAGCCGTTCGGGGTCGCCGCGGCGATCGTCATCGGCGACATCTGCCTGGCCCTCAGCGAGGAGATCTACGAGACCGCGTGCGACGCCCTCTCCGGGTCGGCCACGGCGCAGGCGCTGCGCGCCCAGATGCGTCGGGACGTCATGGTCGGGCAGTTCCTCGACGTCCGCGCCGAGGTGATCCCGCTCGACGATGACCGCATCAGCGAACGGGCGTGGGAAGTCCTGAGCTTCAAGTCCGCGAAGTACTCCGTCGAACAGCCGCTCCTGCTCGGCGCCGCCCTCGGCGGGGCGAGCGACGACCAGCTCGCCGCGCTCTCCCGCTTCGGTCTGCCGCTGGGACAGGCGTTCCAGCTGCGCGACGACGTCCTCGGCATCTTCGGCGACCCGGCCGCGACCGGCAAACCCGCCGGTGACGACATCCGTGAGGGCAAGCGCACCGTGCTCATCGCCGAGAACCTGCGCCGGCTGCCTGCCGAGCGGCGGGAGATCCTCGCCGCGCGCCTCGGCGTCAGCGACCTCAGCGACGCCGAGGTGGCCGAGACCGTGACGATGCTCGCCGAGGCGGGCGGACTCGCCGCCGTCGAGGAGCTCATCGCGATCAAGCACGGGGAGGCGCTGAGCGAACTGCGCCGGTGGTCCGACGACGCGCAGGCGCTCGACGCGGCAGGGTCAGGAAACGCTGGGTCAGCAGACGCTGGGTCGGCAGACGCTGGGACGGCGTTCCGCCTCGGCGCGGGTGCCCTCGAGCGGCTCGAGGACTTCGCGACGAAGCTGAGCTACCGGCAGCGCTGACGCAGTCAGAACGCGAGCGCCTGGGCTCGGCGGCGGACTTCCTTGCGGTTGCCGGCGCGGAGCAGGTCGATCGGGCGTCCCGGCAGGGAGTCGTCGGGGGTGAAGAGCCACTTGATCGACTCCTCGGCGTCGAAGCCGGCGTCCTTGAGGGTGCTCAGCGTGCCCTTGAGCGGGGTGAGCACCGCACCGTCGACGAAGAAGGCCGACGGCACCCGCAGCACCTTGGGGTCGCCGTGCTTGTACCCGCAGATTGCGCCGTCTTCGAGGAGTCTGCGCACCTGGGAGATGCCGAGACCGGTGGATTCCGCGATGTCCGGCAGGGTTTCCCAGTCCTGGACGAGTTCTTCCGTATTCACCCCTCAAGCCTAGCAAAATCGGGAAGAAACACGCCGCCATGCGGGCGCCAATCCCGGGTCCGGCGCGGGGTTCTCGATACGCTGGTGGTTGAAACTTCCCCAGAGAGATGAAGCCGAACAGGTGACAGATGACTAGCACGCGACGGAAATCGCAGATTCCCATCACCGCCGCCCCTGACATCCGTGCTGCCTCACGCGTGAGTTCGACCGGCCCGATCCCCCGCCCTGCGGGAGCGGAAGCCGACACCGCCGAGGCGGCCCCGACGCCTGCCCCGGAATCGCCGTCCCAGCGGGGCGCGTCCCAGACAGCAACCGCAGCACAGGCTTCGGTCCCGCAGGCTTCGACCGCGCAAGCCCAGCCTTTGCAGGCCCCGGCACTTCAGGCTTCGGGACCGCAGTGGACGTCGGGCACGCAGAGCGAGACGGTGCCCGTCACCCACGGCGGACGCACCTACAAGGTCAGACAGGGCGACACGCTTTACGCGGTCGCAAGCCGTCACGGCGTCTCCGTGCCCGCCCTCGCCGAACTCAACCGGATCTCCCCCCGGCAGAATCTCAGCCAAGGGCAGGTCCTCTCCCTGCCGGAGAAGAACGACCTGCCCGACACCGACCCGTCCCACGTCGTCGCCCCGGGCGAGACGCTCAACGGGATCGCTGCGACCCACGGGATCTCCCCGGGCACGCTGCGCCGCGCGAACGCGTTGGGCGACGATTCGCTCATCCGGGTCGGCGAGCTGCTGCTTCTGCGCGACGGCGCAGCGCGTCCGCGCCGCCACGCACCGGACGTCCCGGAGGCGCTGCCGCAGGTCGCCGGCGCCGAGGGCATCCGCCCGAGCGTCGTCCGTGCCGCCCGCCTCAACAAGGCCACCCTGCTCGCCCGCACCCATCCGACCCCGGAGCAGGCGCGCTTCCTCGTCGCGCAGATCGCCGAGGAGCTCGGTGCCGACCCGGCGCTCATGCAGGCCGTCGCCGCCCAGGAGTCCGGTTTCCAGCACGCCACGGTCTCGGCCGGGAACGCGATCGGGATCATGCAGGTCACTCCCCGCTCGGGCCGGTGGGCCAGCGACATCGTCGGACGCAGCCTCGACCTGCTCGACATCGCCGACAACATCGTCGCTGGGACCGTCATCCTCGGATGGCTCGTCGAGACCGCCGAGTCCGAGACCGAAGCACTCGCCGGCTACTACCAGGACCTGCGGACGGTGCGCGAGGACGGACTGCTGCCGGAGACGAAGGCCTTCGTCCGCGCCGTGCAGATGCAGCGGGGCCGCTGGGAGGAGGCACGATGAACGCGCTGCCCGATCCGCTCATCGGCGTGGTCCTCAACGACCGCTACCGGATCGACGCGAAGATCGCCCGCGGCGGCATGGCCATGGTCTACCGCGGCACCGACCTGCGCCTCGACCGGGAGATCGCGATCAAGGTCATGCACGAACACCTCATCTCCGATGAGACGTTCGTCGAGCGCTTCCGACGGGAGGCGATCAACGCCGGTCGCCTCACCCACCCCAACCTCGTCGCCATCCACGACCAGGCGCGCGACGGCGACATCGTCTACCTCGTGATGGAGCACCTGCCCTCGGTGACGCTGCGCCGGGAGCTCAAGCACCGCGGATCGTTCACGCCGCGGCAGGCGATCGTCGTCCTCGACGCGATCCTCGCCGCCCTCGAGGCCGTCCACTCCACCGGCATCATCCACCGCGACCTCAAGCCCGACAACGTCCTGCTCGGCACCGACGGCCAGGTCAAACTCGCCGATTTCGGGCTCGCCCGCGCCGTCACCTCGGCGACGACGACGAAGACCCTCATCGGCACCGTCGGCTACGTCGCCCCTGAGCTCGTCACGCGCGCCGGGGCCGACGCCCGCACGGACCTCTACACCGTGGGCATCATGTTCTACGAGATGCTCACCGGAACGCAGCCCTACACCGATGACGTGCCCATCCAGGTCGCCTACCGGCATGTCCATGACACGGTGCCGCCGCCGTCGGAGCGGGTGCCGGGGCTCAGCCCCCGTCTCGACGCCCTCGTGCTGTGGGCGACGTCGAAGGATCCCGATGACCGGCCCGCGGATGCCGCGGAGTTTCGTATCGCCCTCGCCGAGGCGCGCGCCCAGATGAACGATGCCGAGCTCGATTTCGGTGACCCCGAGGCGGTCGCCGGGGAACACTCCCCCGCTCTGACCGCGAGCATCGACCTCGGCTCGGATGTGCCGAAGGAGAAGAAGTCCCGCACCGACGAGATCCCCTACCTCGAGGATGACGAAGCCGACGAGACCGCCGAGAAGGAGACGTCCGACGAGGCGACGACCGGGGACGGCGCCGAGGCGAGAGCCGGATCCGCTGCGAACGGCGAGACCACGGACCGGCGCTCCGCCGTCGGTGCCGGAGTCGCAGCCGGTGCCGTTGCCGTTGCCGGTGCCGGTGCGGTCGCCGCGTCCGGCAGCGCCGAAGCGGGATCGGCCGGTGGGGGCGGTACCGTCACCGCACTGCGCGATGAGTCGCCGACCGGTGGCGACGACTCTCCGGAGTCGTCCCCCGGCGATTCCCCCGAGAGCGCCGACCCCGGCACTCCCGACCCCGACGCCGAGCCCGACGCCGAGCCCGCTGCCGCGTCTGCCCGCTCGCCGAAGCTGAAGAAGGCGTCGAAGCAGAAGAAGACGAAGGCCCGCACGGGGACTGCGGTCGCCGCTGCGGCCGGTGCCGGATCCGGGTCCGGCGCCGCGTCAGCGCAGGCTGAACCCTCCGGAGGCGACACGGACGACGCGGGTGGAACCGTCACGGCGGCGGCCGCCTCGGCGGATCCGAAGCGCCGCACGCGCCGTCGCCTCGCGACGACCCTCGTCGCCGCCGCAGCGATCATCGTCCTCGTGGCCTGGCTCGTCATCGTCAACCTGCCGACCCCGACGTCGATCGTCCCCGGTCAGCTCGCCGGCAAGCCCGTCGCCGAGGCGACTGCAGCCGTCGAGGACAGCGGGCTGACGACGGAACGGCAGGAGGTCTTCGACGACCAGGTTCCGGCCGGCACCGTCGTCGGGTCCGAACCGGTCGGAGGCACCGAGCTCACCCCCGAATCGACGGTGACGCTCGTCGTCTCGAAGGGCGTGGAGATGTTCGCGGTCCCCGAACTCGTCGGTCTGACCAGCGATGAGGCGAAGTCGGCGCTCGAGGACACCGGTCTCGCCGTCGGCGACGTCAGCGAGGAGTACAGCGACTCCGTCGACAAGGGACGCGTCATCAGCGCCTCGGAGGACCAGGGCAAGGAGCTCATGCACGACACGGCCGTCGACCTCGTCGTCTCGAAAGGGCCCGAGCCGATCGCTGTGCCCAACGTCGAGGGCCTGTCCTACGACGCGGCCTTCGCGACGCTGACGAAGCGCGGATTCCGTGTCGGCAAGGAAGAGGTCTTCTCCGACACCGTTCCCAAGGGCGATGTCGTCTTCCAGTGGCCCAAGAGCACCGAGGCGAAGCCGTACAACTCGCTCGTCATCGTCCGCGTCTCGAAGGGCAAGGAGGAGAAGCCCGCCGACGAGAACAAGGACGAGAAGCCGAAGGACGAAGCGGACAAGGACGGCAAGTGACCGAAGTGCTGTCGCGGCTCCCGCGCTGAACCGGCAGCGACGCGACAAGGGCGCCCCTCGCAGAAAGAATCTGCGAGGGGCGCCCTTGTGTCAGACGACTTCAGGTCGGAAGGGGCCTGTGGCGGCCGCGTCCCCCACTGGGTACCGCACGCTGCGGTGCGGACTCAGCTGCAGCGCAGACTCAGCTGCGGCGCGTGAGGTACTCTGCGACCTGGAACGCCATCTCGAGCGATTGGTCGTGGTTGAGGCGCGGGTCGACGAGCGTCTCGTAGCGGCGGCGCAGGCCTTCGTCGTCGATCTCCGTCGCCCCGCCCATGATCTCGGTGACGTCGTCACCGGTGAGTTCGATGTGGAGACCGCCGGGGACCGTGCCGGCCTCCTGGTGCGCGGCGAAGAAGCCCTCGACCTCGGCCATGACGTCCTCGAAGCGTCGGGTCTTGTATCCCGTGCTCGAGGTGATCGTATTCCCGTGCATCGGGTCGCTGACCCACGTGACGTGCGGCAGCTGGTCGCCGATGCCGGCGAGGAGTTCGGGCAGGACGTCGTTGATCTTGCCGGCACCCATGCGGGTGACGAAGGTGAGTCGTCCGGGCTCCGCGTTCGGGTCGAGCTTCTCGGCCAGCGCCAGGGCATCGGCGGCGGTCGCCGTCGGGCCGAGCTTGACGCCGATCGGGTTCTGCACCTTCGAGAGGAAGTCGACGTGGGCGCCGTCGATCTCCCGTGTCCGCTCCCCGATCCACAGGAAGTGGCCGGAGACGTCGTAGGGCAGTCCGGTGCGCGAGTCGATGCGGGTCAGCGCTCGTTCGTATTCGAGGAGGAGCGCCTCGTGGGCGGAGTAGAACTCCGTCGTGCGCAGCGCATCGAAGTCGGCGCCGCAGGCGTCCATGAACCGGATCGCCCGATCGATCTCCCGGGCGGTCTGCTCGTAGCGCTGGTAGCCGGGGTTCGACGTGAGGAAGCCGCGGTTCCATTCGTGGACGAGCCGCAGATCGGCAAAACCGCCCTGCGTGAAGGCGCGGATGAGATTGAGCGTCGAGGAGGAGACGTGGTAGCCCTGGAGCAGGCGGTTCGGGTCGTGCCGGCGCGACTCCTCGGTGAATTCGTAGCCGTTGACGATGTCGCCGCGGAACGAGGGCAGCGTGACGCCGTCGCGGGTCTCCATGTCCGCGGACCGCGGCTTGGCGAACTGCCCGGCCATGCGGCCGATCTTGACGACCGGCATCGAACCGCCGTAGGTGAGCACGGCCGCCATCTGGAGCACCGTCTGGACGCGGGCACGGATCTTGTCCGCCTGGGCACCGGCGAAGGATTCGGCGCAGTCGCCGCCGGCGAGGACGAAGGCCTCACCGCGGGAGGCTGCGGCGATCCGCTGCTTGAGCACGTCGGCTTCCCCGGCGAAGATGAGCGGCGGGTAGCTGCGCAGCTTCTCGAGGGAGTCTTCGAGCGCTTCGGCATCGAGATACGTCGGTTGCTGCTTCGCATCCATCGTCCGCCAGTCATCGAGACCGCTGAGGTCGTCGGTGCCGGCTGCGGCGATGTCCGTGTGGGCGAAAACCGGATCGATATGAAGGCTCACTTCAGTTCTTTCGTTACGTTTCGTCACCGGTCTCGAAGTCCTCCGCGGAGACGTTGTCGAGGAAGTCGCGGAACTGGGCGACTTCCTCTTCGTCTGCTTCGGGAGCTTCGATGCCGGCGTCTTTGAGGAGATCGGAGTCGACGTAGACCGGGCACTCTGCCGTCAGGGCCAGGGTCACGGCGTCCGAGGGGCGCGCGGAGATCGTCTTGCCGTCCTCGGTGTGGAGTTCGGCGAGGAAGATCTGTCCGTCGCGACCGGTGATGGTCACATCGGCGAGTTCGTCGTCATGGGCGGCGAGCACGTCGAGGAGCAGAGCATGGGCCATCGGCCGCGGCGGGGTCAGGCCCCGCTGCGCGATCGAGAGCGCATTCGCTTCGATCGCACCCACCCAGATCGGCAGATAGTAGGCGGGCTCATTGGCCTTGAGCAAAAGGATCGGTTGGTTGGCGGGCATTTCGATGCGCACACCGACAACCTCAACTTCGACGTTTGACATTATCCCCCGGTCAGGAGCGCGGGCGCTGCTGGAAGATCATTCTGAACTTCCCGATCTGCACGTCCGCGCCGTTCTGCAGTTCGATGGAGTCGATGAGCTGACGACCGACATACGTGCCGTTGAGCGACCCGGTGTCGCGCAGGGTGAATCCGCTCGGCGTGCGAATGAATTCAGCGTGCTTGCGCGACACAGTGACGTCGTCGAGGAAGATGTCGGCATTCGGGCTGCGGCCCACCGTGACGACATCCGTGTCGAGCAGGATCTGCGAACCGGAGTCCGGTCCCGACACGACGACGAGGAGTGCATCGGTGTCCTGGAGGCCGTCGAGGTCCGGCACGGGGTGGATCTCACCCGTGTGCGGATCGAGGATGCCCTGGAACGGCTGCTGACCCGAGTCGCCGGCATTCTGCGCGCCCGGATACTGCTGGCCACCCTGCGGCTGTCCGCCCTGGTTCTGCTGGTCACGCGGGTCGTAGCCCTGCTGGCCGCCGGACTGCAGGCTGTACCCCTGCTGATCGTACGAACCCTGCGAGCCACCCTGCTGGTTATAGCCCTGCTGCGCGTACTGACCCTGCTGGTCATAGTCCTGCGGCTGATACTGACCCTGCTGGGTGTAGTCGTCCTGCTGGCCGTACCGGCCGGGAGGCTGCTCGCCCGTCGGGTGGTCGGCGTGCCGACCGTGTCCGGAGTCGCCCTGGTTCTGCTGCGGCTGGTTCTGGCCGAAGTTCGGCGCTGCGGGCGCATCCTGTACCGGCGGCTGTCCGTAGGCAGGCGTGTTGCCACGACCGTCACGGCCCTGATCCTGGTCGGCACCATCGTTTCCGGTGCCGAAGGGGAACTTCTTCGACTGCGGAACTTCTCCGTTGTCGTACCACGGCTGCGAGGGATTCCGGCGCCCTTGGTCATTGTTCTGCGACATTATGCCTCCTCGCTCTGCACGAGCTTATGGTACTGCTCCTCGTCCAACAGGCCCATCACCTGTTCGGGATCGCTCGCCTCGACGAGGTACATCCAGCCGTCCTCATAGGGAGAGGAGTTGACGGTCTCGGGTTTGTCGGAGAGCGCTTCGTTGATCTCGGTGATGGTGCCGGACAGAGGAGCGATGAGGTCGGAGACGCTCTTCGTGCTCTCCACCTCTCCGCAGGAGTCACCCTGGGTGATCGAATCTCCGACTGCGGGCAGGTCGACATAGACGACGTCGCCCAGCTGGGACTGGGCGAAATCGGTGATACCCACACGGTAGACGACGTTGTTCTCCGTGGTGTGGACCCATTCGTGGTCCCGTGAGTATAGGTAAGAGACTGGAAAATCCAGTTCCGCCATGTCGACTCCTCCAGCTTGTCGGTGTTCCAAGCATAGCCGCCTGGAGTGCTTACATAACAATCACGAAACAGAAATGTTACTGACCCTCTGACGACAAGTCAGCAGACCCCTGCCTCTCAGGTGACTACCTGGGATGATACTAGTTTGTCGAAGGTCACGAACCGCAATTTTGGAAGTTCGGGAGCGATCGTTATAGGCTTGACCACGTTGCCCCGGCACGGGTGCTGAGCAACGGGCTATGGCGCAGCTTGGTAGCGCGCTTCACTGGGGGTGAAGAGGTCGTGGGTTCAAATCCCGCTAGCCCGACCGATCGAATGTGTCGCGACTGAAGTCGCGGCACATTTTTCATTTCCTTTCGATTTCCCTCCGCACGCTCGCCCTCCGGTGCTTCCTCGGTGCCCGTGTGCGCCCCTCGCGGCCGTAGGCACGACGACGCCGTGTCCGTTCTCGGCGGCGCCGGAACCCCGGACGAGCTCCCCTGCGCGGTCAGTCCTCCCGCTGCCGCTCACCGTCGAGGCGTCCGGCGAAGACCACGGTCGCCGCCCCGATGAGGACGAGCAGCCCGAGGCCCCAGCGCAGGTTGGTCGCGGTGGCGATGACCCCGACGAGCGGACTCGTCGCCATGAACCCGATGCGCATGATCCAGTTGACGAGCGTCACCCCGGCCGCCCGCCCGGCTCCGGGAAGGCGTGAGGCGGCACTGAGCGCGCCGGGCACGAGCGTCGCCGAGCCGTATCCGAGCGCGGCGAGCGAGACCAGCAGCTGCACGGGTTCGACCGCAGTGGCCGCCCCGAGTCCTCCGAGAGCGATGAGAACGCCGCCGAGGCGGGCGATCCGTCCCGCCCCGAACCGTCCGACGAGGACATCGCCGGAGAAACGGCCGACGCATTGGCTGCCGATGACGATGCTGAAGCCGATCCCGGCCATCGTCACCGGCAGACCTGCGATGTCGACGGCGGCGAGCGCCGCCCAGTTGTTCGCGATGTCCTCGACCGCGGTCCCGCAGACTGCTACGATCGCCAACGGCAGCGCGGCGAGGAGGATCCGGCGCTTGCGCCCGGGTCCCGGGGCCGGTGCACGGGCCGCCTCGGCGTCGTCGATGATGCGCCTGCCCCACTGCCTGCCCTCCCCTCCGATGAGCCACCGCCCGATGATGACGAGGACGATGCAGCCGACTGCGACGAGGAGAAGGTGCAGTCGGATGTCCATGCCCGCCGCCGCGGCCGCGGTCGCGAGCGCACCGCTGAGCAGACCGCCGAGGCTCCACAGGGCATGCATCGAGGAGAGGATGATCCGCGACCGGTTCTCCTGGACGCCGATGCCGACGACGTTCTGTGCGACGTCGACGACGGCGTCGCAGACTCCGACGAGAAAGAGGCAGCCGGCCATCATCCAGCCGCTCGTCGACCAGCCGGTGAGCGCGACGAACGCGACGAGGAGGACGGTGCCGCCGACGACGACCGCATTCGCGCCGAAGCGTCCGATGAGCCGGGCCGGCAGGACTGAGGAGGCGATCGCGCCGATGGCGAAGGAGGCGACGACGAGTCCGAACTCCCACGCGCTCAGACCCAGCCGAGTGATGAGGAGCGGATACCACGGCAGGAGCGCGGCGAACGCGGCGCCGTTGGACGAGAAGTAGATGCCCGCTCCCGCAATGCCCGCGAACCCCGGCGTGCTCCGCTGTCCCACAGTCTCTCCTCCCATGCTCCCCGGCCTGCTGTGCCCGGCCCACTGTCCCGGACTCCTGTGCCCCGGCCCACTGTCCCGGACTGCAGCGGTGCCGGTCGGGTCGCTGCGATCCGTCACCGGCCGGCACAATGGTCCCCACCCTATCGATCCCTCCCGCCCGCGATCGCGAGCCACGCGTGAGGACTGCTGCGGACACGGCAGCGCGGCAGTCGCCTGTGCCCGCCGACCTGGCGTACCCTGGGTGACGCACAGCACCCGGGATGATCGGTTCCGGGCGACCGAATCATCCAAGGAGACCTCCCGTGTCCTCGTCTCAGAACCCAGCCGACAACCGGCTGCACGGAATGGAGCGGGTGTCCTCCCGCATCATCGGCATCTCGATCGCCGCCGCCCTCGGCGGGTTCCTCTTCGGCTTCGACACGGCGGTCATCAACGGCGCCGTCGACGCCCTGGCCACCGACTTCGGTCTCGATGCGTTCCTCAAGGGCTTCGCCGTCTCCTCGGCGCTCATCGCCTGCGCCGTCGGTGCGTGGTTCGCGGGATCGCTCGCCAACCGCTTCGGTCGCCTGCCCGTTATGGTTGTCGCCGCGATCCTCTTCTTCATCTCCGCGATCGGCTCGGGTCTCGCCTTCGGCGTCACCGACCTCATCATCTGGCGCATGGTCGGCGGCCTCGGCGTCGGGGCGGCCTCCGTCATCGCACCCGCGTACATCGCCGAGGTCTCCCCCGCCCGCGTGCGCGGACGCCTCGGATCCCTCCAGCAGCTCGCGATCGTCTCCGGCATCTTCGCCGCGCTGCTGTCCAACGCGCTGCTCGCCACGGTCTCCGGTGGGGCGTCGGCCCCGTTCTGGTTCGGCATCGACACGTGGCGGTGGATGTTCATGGTCGAGGCGATCCCGGCCCTCATCTACGGTCTCTCCGCCCTCGGACTGCCGGAGTCCCCGCGCTTCCTCGTCGCCCGTGGACGCGAGGAGGAGGCGGCGAAGGTGCTGCGCGACTTCACCGGCGTCGTCGACACCGATGCCCTCATCGACCGCATCCGCGAGTCACTCAAGCGCGAGGAGCGCGAGTCATTCCGCGACCTCATCGGCAAGCGGTTCGGCCTCAAGCCGATCGTGTGGATCGGCATCCTGCTGTCGGTCTTCCAGCAGTTCGTCGGCATCAACGTCATCTTCTACTACTCGACGACCCTGTGGAGGTCCGTCGGCTTCGACGAGTCGAGCGCCCTGCTCACCTCGGTCATCACCTCGGTGACGAACATCGTCGTGACGATCGTCGCAATCCTCCTCGTCGACCGGGTCGGGCGCCGCAAGATGCTCCTCGCCGGTTCCCTGCTCATGGGCGTGTCACTGGCGATGATGGCGATCGCGTTCTCCTTCGCCGAACTCGTCACCGCCGCCGACGGCACGACGAGCGCCGAGCTCGGCGCCCCCTGGTCGGTCATCGCCCTCATCTCCGCGAATGTCTTCGTCGTCGGCTTCGGCGCGACGTGGGGTCCGCTGACCTGGGTCCTCCTAGGCGAGATGTTCCCCAACCGGATCCGCGCCGCCGCCCTCGCCGTCGCCGCGGCAGCTCAGTGGGTCGCGAACTTCGCGATCTCGACGACGTTCCCGATCTTCGCCGACATCAGCCTCACCTTCGCGTACGGCTTCTACGCGTTCTTCGCCGTCCTATCCTTCTTCTTCGTGTGGTGGAAGGTGCCGGAGACGAAGGGCATCGAACTCGAGGACATGAGCGAGGACGCCTCCCCCACCCACAAGCCCTGACCCTCACAGCCCTCACCGCGAGGTCCGCGCGCACCCTCGCCGAGGTGGTGAGAGGTCACCCGCGCCGAGGCGGTCGCGCAGCCCCGTGGTCCCGACTCCTGGGTCGTGTGCGCCACCACTGCTCGGGCGTGTGCGCCACATCCACGGCGAAAGTGCGCCACCTCCAGGGTGAATCCGGGCTCGAAATCGCCATGAGCGCGGCGCAGAACCTCAGGCATCGCCATGAGCGTGGCGCAGAATCACAGTCACCGCCATGAGCGCGGCGCACAACCGCGAACGCCGAGGTGGTCACGCGTTGTCGTCGGATGCGTGGGAGGACCGTGCCTGCCCGGCGCGCGCCTCACCGGAGTCGCCGGTGTCACTGAAGTCACTGGCGTCGGCGTGACCATCGCCGGCGTCGGCGTGACCAGCGTCGGCATCGCCGGCTACCGCAGGGTTGCCAGCGTCCGCAGCATCTCCCTCGCCGGCCGCGTCAGCGTCACCTCCAGCGCCCTCCTCAACAGCGCCCGCCTCAACAGGGTCGTCTTTGCGCTTGAGGCCGATGATGAGACCGGCGATCGCGAGCACGAAGCACGCGACGAGCCCGACCGTCAGCCCGGGGGCGAGCGCGTAGGCCTTCGCCAGCGCCTGGAAGCCGAGGAAGCCGACGGTCGAGTAGACGAGCGCCCACGCCGAACCGCCGATGATGAGCGCCGGAATGTACCGGCGCGCGCTCATCCCCGAGGTGCCGGCAGCGAGGTTGACGACTGTCTGGAGCCCGACCGTGAGGAAGCTCAGCGCAACGATCGGCGAGCCGTAGCGGTTGATCATCGCCTCGGCCCTGCGGTACTTCCGTCCCGACATGAGCCGGTCGACGCGGTCGATGCGGCGGATGCCGTTGCGGGCGAGACGCCCGAGCAGGTAGGTGCCGCCGGCGCGGGCGAGGATGATGCCGAAGAGGATGAGCCACGTGACGGCGACGGGGAACGACCAGTCGAGGGGGTTCATCGGCGCTGCGCCTCACCGTGCCGGGTGCTCTTCGTGCTCACCCTTCGAGTCTACGGCATCCCAGGTTAGTCCGCCCTAACCTGAGGTGCGGCGAGACGGGCCATCTCAGGCGCTCACAGCCACCTCATCCCGACAGCCGCCGGGCCGCACCCGCTCACACGCGCACGCCCCCGAGCCACACCTGGTCCACCCGGTCCTCGATGCCGCGGACGTCGTCGGTGCTGAGGTCCCCGTCGACGAGGACGAGGTCGGCGAGGAGGTCAGCAGCGATGCGCCCCCGGTCGTCGTGCCCGAGGAGGTCGGCGGCCACCGAGGTGCCGGCGGCGAGCGCCTCGGCCCCGGAGAGTCCGGCGCCGGCGAGCAGGCTGATCTCCTCGAGGTTCTCCCCGTGCGGGCCGACTCCGGCGTCAGTGCCCATCGCGATCCGCACCCCCGCCTCGTGGGCGCGCACGATCGAATCGTGGTGGGCGTCGATGACGGCCTTCGCCTTGTCGATGACCGACTGCGGCATGTTCGCCCCCGCCTCGGCGGCCTTGATGACGGCCCGCGGCGCCTGAAGGGTGGGGACGAGGAACGTGCCGTGCTCGAGCATGAGGTCGATCGCCTCGTCGTCGAGGTAGATGCCGTGCTCGATCGAGCGGACACCGGCGCGCACCGCGGCCTTGATCCCCGGTGCGCCCTGCGCATGGGACATGACGTGCGCGCCCTGGGCGGTCGCCTCGGCGACGATCATCGCGATCTCAGCGTCGGAGAACTGGGAGTGCCGCGGATCGTCCCGCGGGGAGAGGACCCCGCCGGTCGAGCAGATCTTGATGTGGTCGGCGCCGGCCCGGAGCAGCTCACGGGCCTTCCTCTGCACCCCTTCGACACCGTCGGCGACCCCCGAGGGGCGACCGGGGTGGGCGGCGAGGAACGGGGACTCGGCCCCGGAGACGAGGTGGTTGTCGCCGTGCCCGCCGGTCTGGGACATGATGTTGACGGCGATCGTCAGCCGCGGCCCGGGCACGACCCCGGTCTCGACGGCCGTCTTCGTCCCGAGGTCGGTGCCTCCGGCGTCGCGGACCGTCGTCACCCCGCCGGCGAGCGTGTCGGCCATGTGCCGCACGGAGTTGTAGAACTGGAGGGAGAACGGGTCGTGGAAGGCCGAGACGTTCGCCGCGCCTGCGCTCATGAGATGGACGTGGCAGTCGATGATGCCGGGCACGAGCGTGCGATCGGTGGCGTCGACGAATTCGTCGTCGGCGTTGTGGGACCCCTGCCCCGCCTCGGTGATCGCGGTGATCCGATCGCCGTCGACGACGACATCGCGCCGTCCGGGGACGAACCGGGTGCCGTCGAAGACCTTCGCGTTCGTGAAAACCGTGACCATGGGCGCTCTCCTCAGCATCGTGGAATGGTGTCGCAGCGGGACCGGCCGACCGATCCCCGTGATCCTTCACATCTATCACGTCACCGTGTTCCACGTCATACCGGCGTTCACGTGCCCGACACCTTCTCCGGTTAAGATCATCAGCGAATACTCAGTCGGCGCTCACGGCGTCGACCTGGCAGCTCGATCCGGAAGTACTGTGACAGAACACGCCGCGCAATTCCCTGCCCAGCCCCGCCCCCGCGAGGATCGCACCCTCATCGATGTGCTCCTGGAGACTGCGGGCGCCCACGGCGACCAGCCCGCGATCGACGACGGCAGGATCGTGCTCAGCTACTCCGAGCTCATCGCCGACATCCGCGATCTCGCCCTCCGCCTCGCCGAGGCGGGCATCGGTCCCGGTGACAAGGTGGGGGTGCGTGTGCCGTCGGGGTCCGTCGACCTCTACGTCGCGATCCTCGCAACGATGATGCTCGGTGCCGCCTACGTCCCCGTCGACGTCGACGACCCCGATGAGCGGGCCCGCACCGTGTTCGCCGAGGCGGCCGTGACCGGGGTGATCACCGAGGGCCGGGCGATCGAGGCCCGCACCGCGCGGGGTCCGCTCGAGCGCACCGAGATGCGCGGGCCGACGCCCGACGACGACTGCTGGGTGATCTTCACCTCCGGATCGACGGGCACCCCGAAGGGCGTGGCCGTCTCCCACCGCTCGGCTGCCGCGTTCGTCGACGCCGAGGCGGCCCTTTTCCTCGCCGAGGAGCCGCTCGGTCCCGGTGACCGCGTGCTCGCCGGTCTCTCCGTCGCCTTCGATGCCAGCTGTGAGGAGATGTGGCTGGCGTGGCGGCACGGGGCCTGCCTCGTCCCCGCCCCGCGCGCCCTCGTCAAGTCCGGCATGGACCTCGGGCCGTGGCTGTCCTCGCGCGGCATCACCGTCGTCTCGACGGTGCCCACGCTCGCCGCCCTGTGGCCGGCCGAGAGCCTCGACGCCGTGCGCCTCCTCATCTTCGGCGGCGAGGCCTGTCCCCCCGAACTCGCCCGCCGCCTCAGCGACGAGGGCCGCGAGGTGTGGAACACGTACGGCCCCACCGAGGCGACCGTCGTCGCCTGCGCGGCCCTCCTCGACGGGACCGAGCCGATCCGCATCGGCCTGCCGCTCGACGGCTGGTCGCTCGCCGTCGTCGACTCCGCCGGCGCCCCCGTGGCCGAGGGTGAGACCGGTGAGCTCATCATCGGCGGCGTCGGCCTGGCCCGCTACCTCGATCCGGCCAAGGACGCGGAGAAGTACGCGCCCATGCCGAGTCTCGGCTGGGAGCGCGCCTACCGGTCCGGCGACCTCGTCGTCAACGATCCCGCCGGCCTCATCTTCGTCGGCCGCGCCGACGAGCAGATCAAACTCGGCGGTCGCCGCATCGAACTCGGTGAGATCGACGCCGCCCTCCAGGCACTGGCCGGCGTCGAGGGCGCGGCGGCAGCGGTGAAGACGACCCCGGCGGGCACGGACATCCTCGTCGGCTACCTCGCAAGCGCCGCCCCGGACGCGCAGGCGCGGATCCCCGCGTGGGAGGAGGCGCTGCGCGCCGAACTGCCGGCCGCGCTCGTCCCCCGCCTCGCCCTCATCGACGAGCTGCCGACGAAGACCTCGGGCAAGGTCGACCGCGCCGCCCTGCCGTGGCCGATGGGCGGGGAGGCGGAGACCGCGGACAGCACCGAGGTGTTCGACCCCGCCACCGAATGGATCGCCGACCAGTGGACGGCGGTCCTCGGATCCCGCCCGGGTGCGGACACGGACTTCTTCACGGTCGGCGGCGGCAGCCTCGCCGCCGCCCAGCTCGTGTCCCGGCTGCGCGGCCAGCACCCGAGCGTCACCGTCGGCGACATCTACGCCCACCCGCGCTTCGGTGCGCTGGCCACTCTCTGCCTCGGCGACGACGGGGCCGCCGCTCCCGGACCGATCCGGGAGATCGGGCGGACGTCGAAGGGCATGCAGGCGTTCCAGACGCTGCTCGCGATCCCCGTCCACATCCTCGGCGGGGTGCGGTGGGTCGTCATCGCCATGGTGCTCGCCAACCTCGCGAACCTCCTCGGCGCCGACGTGCCCCGGACGCCGTGGCCGGTCGTCATCACCCTCTTCCTCGTCTTCGTCACCGCGTGGGGGCGGATGCTCATCTCCGCCGGCGCCGCGCGCCTGCTCCTCGCCGGGCTGAAACCGGGCGTCTATCCGCGCTCGGGCTGGGTGCACAAGCGGCTGTGGCTCGCCGAGCACATCGCCGACCTCGCCGCTGCCGTCTCCGTCGCCAGCGCCCCCTGGGTGGGGTGGTACGCGAAGCTGCTCGGCAACCGCATCGGCCCCGACGCGGACCTCCATTCCGCCCCGCCGGTCACCGGTTTCCTCACCCTCGAAGGGGGTGCGGCGATCGAACCCGAGGTCGACCTCAAGGGCTGGTGGGTCGATGGTGACCTCCTGCGCATCGGCACGATCGTCGTCGGGGAGAACGCGACTGTCGGCGCCCGGTCGACGCTCATGCCCGGGACGCAGATCGGTGCCGGGGCGCTCGTCGAAGCCGGTTCCGCGGTGACCGGCAAGGTGCGGCGCAACCAGATCTACTCGGGCTCCCCGGCCGTGCGCATCGGCAAGGCGAAGAAGACGTGGCCCGCCCCGCCGCAGCGCCGTCGCCTGCCGTTCCTCTTCTACGCCGCCGGCTCCCAGTTCAACGCCGCCCTGCCCTACCTCGCCGCGGTGCCGGGGCTCCTCCTCATGGTCGCCGTCTCCGGCATCTCCGTCGTCGAGAACCCGTGGCTCGTCCTCGCGTGGTCACCGGTGCTCGCCTGCGTGTGGTTCGTCTGCACGGCCTTGTTCATCCTCATCTCCGTGCGCGTCCTCGCCATCGGCATGGAGGAGGGCGAGTTCCCCGTCCGGTCGGCCCGCGGCTACCGGGTGTGGGCGACCGAGCGTCTCCTCGACCTCGCCCGCGACCTCCTCTTCCCCCTCTACGCCTCGATGCTCACCCCATGGTGGCTGCGGGCGCTCGGGGCCAAGGTCGGTCCCGGCACGGAGATCTCCACCGTCGTCTTCGTCCCGAAGATGACGACGATCGCCGCCGGCGCCTTCCTCGCCGACGACACGATGGTCGCGAGCTACGAACTCGGCCACGGGTGGATGCGCGCGGGCCGGGCGAAGGTCGGCAAACGGGCGTTCCTCGGCAACTCGGGCATCGCCTCACCGGGCAGGCGGGTGCCGAAGAACGCGCTCGTCGCCGTGCTCTCGGCAGCCCCGGCGAAGGCGAAGAAGGGCTCCTCGTGGCTCGGGTCTCCCCCGGTGCAGCTGCGCCGGGCCGCCGTCGACGCCGACGAAGCGCTCACCTACGCCCCGAAGCTCGGCGTGAAGATCGCCCGCGGCATCTTCGAGACGCTGCGGATCACCTCGGTGATGGTCGGCGGCGCGCTCGTCGCCGCAGTCATCCTCACGATCATCGCCCTCCTCGGCGTCCCCGGCGGACCGGCCTCCCCGGCCGGCGGCTTCCTCGCCTCCGTCGGGCTCGCCCTCCTCACCTCCGGGGTCGTCATGATGGTCGCCGGCGCAGTGGCCGCGGGCTTGGCGGTCATCGCGAAATGGGTCTTCGTCGGCCGGATCAGCCCCGGGGACCACCCGCTGTGGTCGTCGTTCATCTGGCGCGGCGAAGTCGCCGATTGCTTCGTCGAACTCGTCGCCGCCCCCTGGTTCACCCGCAACGCCGTGGGCACCCCGGCGATCGTGTGGTACCTGCGCGCGATGGGGGCGAGGATCGGGCACGGCGTGTGGTGCGAGTCGTACTGGCTGCCCGAGGCCGACCTCGTGCGCCTCGACGACAATTCGACGGTCAACCGCGGTTGCGTCGTCCAGACCCACCTCTTCCACGACCGGGTGATGAGCCTCGACGAGGTCACCCTCGAGGCCGGGGCGACGCTCGGACCCAACAGCGTCATCCTGCCCGCGGCGACCCTCGGGCAGAACGCGACGGTGGGGGCGACCTCGCTCGTCATGCGCGGCGAGTTCGTGCCGCCCCATGCGTACTTCAGCGGCAATCCTGTCATACCCTGGGTGGATGCACCTGAACTCCCTGAGCGCGCCCCGGTCGAGCACCCCGTCGATGCTTGATCCCTATACGCCGGGCGTCGGCAGTGCGGATCTGCTCATCGACCACTATGACATCGACCTCGACTACCGGATCGGGCCCAACCGGTTGGCCGGGAAGGCGCGGCTGACCGGCCGGGTGCTCACGGAGACGTCGACGATCGTCCTCGATCTCACGGGGATGCGGGTGACGAAGGCGAGCGTCAACGGCCGCAAGGTCCGCTACTCGCTGCGCGGGAAGAAGCTGCGGCTGAGCACCGAGGCGCTGGGGAAGAACCAGCCGGTGCGCATCGACATCGCCTACGAGGGCAATCCGCAGCCGGCGATCGGCACGTGGGGCGACATCGGCTGGGAGGAGCTCGAGGACGGCGTCCTCGTCGCCGGTCAGCCCGTCGGCGCCTCGACGTGGTTCCCGTGCAATGACCATCCCTCGAACAAGGCGAAGTTCCGGATCCGGGTGCTCACGGAGTCCGAGTACACGGTCGTGTCCAATGGCGACCTCGTCGAGAAGGTCCGCAAGGCCGGACGCACGGCGTGGACGTTCCAGTCGACGACACCGCTGGCGACGTACCTTGCGACCGTGCAGATCGGCCGGTACCGCAGCGCCGAGCTGCCCGCCCCGCCCGGTGTCGCCCCGAGCCCCGTGCCGCTGACGGTCTTCGCCGGTGAGGCCTGGCAGACCGCGGTCGCGCGCCTGCCCGTCCAGCACGCGATGATGACCCTCTTCGTCGACCGCTTCGGTCCCTACCCGTTCGACCGCTACGACGTCGTCGTGACGAACGAGGAGCTCGAGATCCCGCTCGAGTCGCAGCCGCTGTCCGTGCTCGGACCCAACCACCTCGGCCCCGAATGGGAGGCCGAACGGCTCGTCGCCCACGAGTTGGCCCACCAGTGGTTCGGCAATTCGCTCACCCCGAACAGTTGGTCGGACATCTGGCTCAACGAGGGCTTCGCGTGCTACGCCGAGTGGCTGTGGTCGGAGGAGACGGGGCTGATGAGCGCCGACGAGTGGGCCCGGACCTGGCATCGGGCGCTCAGCGCCTCCCCGCAGGACATCGTGCTCGCCGATCCCGGGGGCCCCGACATGTTCGACGACCGCGTCTACAAGCGCGGGGCGCTCACCCTCCACGCTCTGCGGCTGACCCTCGGCGACGACGTCTTCTTCGCGTGCGTGCGCGAATGGACGACGCGGCACCGGCACGGCAACGTCACGACGAGGGATTTCATCGACAGCGTCTCGCGCACGTCAGGGCGTGACATCGCCGAGGTGGTTCGTCCGTGGCTGACCGAGACCGCACTGCCGCCGCTGCCGTTACCCCAGCTGCCGCACGAGCAGGTCTGAGTCGCCGCTGCGCCCGACGGGTGCGAATCCGCGGCTGCGGTAGAGGTGGGCGGCGCCGTTGCCGTCCTCGACGGCGAGGCTGACAGCGCGGACCCTGGAGAGCCGGGCGAGCGTGAGGAGGACGTCGAGGAGGGCCCCGCCGATCCCCTGCCCCTGGTAGGCGGGGAGCACGGCGATCGAGAGCTCCGGGATGTCGGCGGCGACCCACCCGTAGCCGGCGAACGGCGCGGTGGCCTCTTCACCGGCCTCGTCTCCGACCTCGGCGACGAAGTCCGCCTGACCCGATTCGTCCTCGACCACCTCGGCGATGGCCCCGCCGTCTTCGGAATCGTCGTCGACGACGCTCGAGGCGATGACGGTCGAGTGGGGCTCGAGCCCGGCGATGAACGTCGCGTCCGCGGGAGCCTCCTCGTCGCCGGGGATCGCGGCGGGGTCGGCATAGCGCAGCCACGCAAGGCCGACGATCTCCTCCCCGGCCTCGTCGTAGCAGGCCACGGCGAGGTCGCCTCGGCGTCCCCAGTCTGAGAAGTACGCCCGCGCATCGGGTCGGTCGACGAGCTCGGCGCGCGGAATCGTCGGCTTGTCCATCGACCAGTTGAAGGCGAGGTCGACGAAGGGGACGAACACCTCGTCGGGGGTGTCGGCCGGCAGGGGCCGGATCCGGGTGCGCAGATCGTGCTCGCTCATGTCAGTCCCTTCTCTACCGCGGTGCGGATCCAGGTGTGGTTGCGCACGCGCCAGCCCAGGGTGAGCGCGCGCAGGCCGATGAAGCCGAGGCAGAAGGTCGCCCACAGTCCCAGCGCGCCCGGCCACAGCGCGGTGATGGGGATGAGGACGAGGGCGTAGCCGATGACGGCGACGAGCTGGGCCAGGGCGAGGTAGCGGGCGTCCTCGGCGCCCATGAGGACCCCGTCGAGGACGAAGACGTACCCGGCGATCGGCATGCCGAGGGCGAGGATCGGCAGGAGCCCGGTCAGCGTCGCGATGACGGCGGGGTCGGAGGAGAAGACGCGCGGGATGAGGCCGGAGCCGGCGAAGAGGACGAGCCCGACGATGATCCCGAAGACGATGCCCCAGAGGATGAGGCGGCGGTTGATCGCGGCGACGGCCTCGACGTTCCGCGCTCCGAGCTGGAGGCCGATGAGGGCCTGACCGGCGATCGCGAGGGAGTCGAGGGCGAGCGCGAGGGCGAAGAAGAGGCTCTGGGCGACCTGGATCGCCGCGAGCTCCGTCGTGCCGGCTGCGGTGGCGAGGACGACGAGGACGATGAGGGACGCACGCAGGCTCGCGTTGCGCACGAGCAGCCAGCCGGAGGTCTTCGCCGAGGAGAGGACACCGGCCCAGTGGGGGCGGAAGCTCGCGTGGAAGCGGCGGGCCGCGCGGAGGCTGATGAGGAGGTAGACGGCGCACATGCCGGCCTGCGCGACGACGGTGCCGAGCGCGGATCCGGCGACGCCGAGGCCGAGGCCGTAGATGAAGAGGGCGTTGAGACCGATGTTCGCGACACAGCCGACGGCGGCGACGACGAGCGGGGTACGGGTGTCCTGGAGTCCGCGCAGCAGCCCGGTCGCGGCGATGACGACGAGCATGAACGGCAGTCCCCACCACGAGATCGCCAGATATGTCTGTGCCCCGGACGCGACCGCGGCTGCCGGTCCGAACGCGGCGATCGCCGTCGACAGCAGCGGCAGTCCGGCGACGAGGAGCGCCACCGAGGTGACGAGGGCGAGCCAGATGCCGTCGAAGCCGGCCCCGACGGCACCGCGGATGTCCCCGGCGCCCATCCGCTTGGCCACCCGCGGAGTCGTCGCATAGGCGAGGAAGATCATCAGTCCGAGCACGGTCTGGAGGATCGTCGAGGCGATCGCGAGTGATCCGAGGGCATCGGCGCCGAGGTGGCCGACCATGGCCGTGTCGGTGAGCAGGAAGATCGGTTCGGCGATGAGCGCGCCGAGAGCCGGCAGCGCCAGCCGAAGTATGTCCCTGTCGATCGCTGCCACGCCTGCGAGTCTATCCAATCGCAGGTGCGGCGGCGATGAACGGGGCGGGCTCAGACGACTTCGAAGAGCCCGGCAGCACCCTGCCCGCCGCCGATGCACATCGTCACGACGACGTACTTGACGCCGCGGCGCTTGCCTTCGATGAGGGCATGGCCGACGAGGCGGGCCCCGGTCATCCCGTAGGGGTGGCCGACGGAGATGCCGCCGCCGTCGACGTTGTAGCGTTCCGGGTCGATGCCGAGCCGGTCCCGGCAGTAGAGGGCCTGGACAGCGAAGGCCTCGTTGAGCTCCCAGAGGCCGATGTCGTCGATCGTCAGACCGTGACGCTCGAGGAGCTTCGGCACGGCGAAGACGGGACCGATGCCCATCTCGTCCGGGGCCACGCCGGCCACGGCCATGCCGCGGTAGATGCCGAGCGGGCTGAGTCCGCGGCGGGACGCCTCGGTGTCGGACATGAGGACGGCCGCCGAAGCGCCGTCGGAGAGCTGGGAGGCGTTGCCGGCGGTGACGCTCGGATGCTGCGAGGCGACGCCGGGGTCGAGGACAGGCTTGAGTCCGGCGAGGCCCTCGAGGGTGGTCTCGGGGCGGTTGCCCTCGTCCTGGGTGAGCGTGACCTCTTCGGTCGAGGTCTCCCCCGTCGCCTTGTCGACGACGACCTTCGTCGTGGGCAGCGGCACGATCTCCGCGTCGAAGCGTCCGGCGGCCTGCGCGGCGGCGGTGCGCTTCTGCGATTCGAGGGAGTAGGCGTCCTGCTCCTCGCGGCTGACCCCGTAGCGTTCGGCGACGATCTCCGCGGTTGCGAGCATCGGGTAGTAGATGCCGGGCACGTTCTCCTCGAGCCACGGATCCTTCGCCCGGAAGGTGTTCATGTGCTCGTTCTGGACGAGCGAGATCGATTCGACGCCGCCGCCGACGGCGATCGACTGTCCGTCGACGATGATCTGCTTGGCCGCGGTCGCGATCGCCATGAGCCCCGAGGCGCACTGGCGGTCGACGGACATCCCGGCCACGGTGACGGGGAGGCCGGCGCGCAGGGCGGCCTGGCGTCCGATGTTCGTGCTCTGGCTGCCCTGTTGGAGGGCCGAGCCCATGATGACGTCGTCGACCTCCGCGCCGTCGACGCCGGCGCGCTCGACGGCGTGGGCGATCGCGTGGCCGGCCAGCTCCTGGGCCTGCGTGTCGTTGAAGGCGCCGCGGTAGGCGCGTCCGATCGGGGTTCTGGCGGTGGAGACGATGACGGCGTCGACCATGACTGTCCTGCTTCCCTCGTGGCGATGGATGGTGGGGTGGTGCGGTTGCGGGGTGGTGCGGTTGCGGGGTGGTGCGGTTGCGGGGTGGTGCCGGCGCCCCGATCAGC
>NZ_SCMW01000048.1:0-30178 GCF_005502845.1 Brevibacterium sp. 2SA
ATCCCCCGCTCATCGCCCCACCCGTCCTCACCGCCGGATGGCTGCGCGGTCGGCCGAGCGAAGACACCGTCATCGGACGGATGATCCCCCAGCCGAAGGTCGAGACCACCGACGGACGGATGCTCCGTCTCGACGATGCGCTCGGTCGAGGCTGCGTCCTCCTCGGCGACGGTATCGACCCGGCCGACCTGCTCACTGCAAGCGAACGCAGGGACTGGGACAGCCTCGGTGCGCGCTACGTCACCGTGCGTCAGCGCAACGAGGCAACGGTCACTGCCGAAGAGATCGTCGACCTCCACGGCGTGCTCCGTGAATGGATGACCGGCTTCGGAGTCCGCGCGGTGGCACTGCGTCCCGACCGCTTCGTCGCCGCCGCCGACACCTCCGGCCTCGCCGTCCCCGCCTGGCCGTCGACCGCACCGACCGCTCCCGCGTGAGACCCGTCCATCGCCACGCACCGCCGCACCGCCTGCCGGTGCACATCGACTCTGCCCCACTGAACCGACAACACGGAGGACACACCATGCCCGCTCATTTCCACCCGGAGATCGCCAAACTCGGCGCCGCCCACCTCGTGACTCCCGACCTCGAGAAGTCCCTGTGGTTCTTCCATGAGGTCATCGGCCTCGAGATCACCGCGCGGACCGAGACCAAGGTCTACCTGCGTGCTGCGATGGAACGCGAGCACCACAGCCTCGTCCTCGAAGCCGGCGACCGCGCCCGCCTCGACCACGTCTCGTGGCGGGTCAGACGACCCGAGGACCTCGAGGGCTTCCACACGCTCCTCACCGACAACGGCAACGACGTCGCCGTCGACCCGGCGAACAGCGAAGACGGCTATGGAGAGTCCCTGCGGATCAGCTCCCCCGCCGGTCACAGATTCCGTCTCTACTACGACGTCGACAAGCCAGGCGTTGCCGAGGCGGACCGTTCGGTGCTGCTCAACCAGCGGTACCGCTCATGGAACCACGGCATCGGCGTGCGCCGCATCGACCACGTCAATCTCTGGACCACCCACGACCCCGAGGTCCAGCATCGGTGGCTCAGCGACAACCTTGGCTTCCGGCTGCGCGAATACATCCAGACCCCGGCCGGCCGGGTCGGCGGCTGGATGAGCGTGACCCCGCTCGTCCACGACATCGCCGTCATGCAGGCCGGCCCGCAGGAGGCCAGCCCGGCACGCATGCACCACCTCGCTTTCTGGCTCGACAACGCCGCTGATGTCCTCCGGGCTGCCGACATCGTCGTCGAGGCCGGTCTCACCCCCGATCAGGGCCCGGGCAAGCACGGCGTCAGCCAGGCCTTCTTCCTCTACGTCCGCGACCCGGGCTCAGGTCATCGCGTCGAGATCTTCAGCAACGGCTACCTCATCTTCGACCCCGACTGGGAACCGGTCGAATGGGGACCCGAGGACATCGCGATGGCCCTGACCATGTGGGGACCCACCGACTACGTCCCGCACACCGACGACAACATCATGAACACCACGACGGAGGCCTGATCATGCCGCACTTCACCACCGAACGCGTCCGGACCGGGGACTTCACCACCTCGTACCTCGATTCCGGGGGCACCGGCGACGTCGTCGTCCTCCTCCACGGCGGCGGCCCGGGGGCGAACTCCGTGACGAACTGGGCCGAGTTCATTCCCGGCCTCTCCGATGACTATCGGGTCATCGCACCGGACATCTACGGGTGGGGAGCCACCGACCATCCCGGCGAGGACGCCCTGCCCGGATCAATGACCGCGTGGGTGCGCGCCCGAGTCAACCAGATCCTCGACCTCCTCGACGCCCTCGACATCGACCGCGCCCATTTCGTCGGCAACTCCGCCGGCGGCGCACTGTCGCTGTGGATCACGCACACCGCACCCGAACGCGTCATCGACCTCGTCCTCATGGGCAGCGCCGGCGGTCAGATGGCAGCTCCGACCCCCGAGGTCATCCGCATGGTCTCCTTCTACAAGGATCCCTCGGAGGCAGGCCTGAAGTCCCTCACGCGCTGGTTCGTCTACGACGAGGACAGCCTCGGCGACTCGCTCGACACCATCGTTGAGAACCGCCTCGCCGAGGTGCTCCGGCCGGAGGTTCGACGCTCGTTCCAGTCGATGTACGCCACCCCCACCTCGCCGGCGGAGATGACCGTGCCACCGTCGGCCCTGCGCCGGATCACGCACAGGGTCCTCCTCGTCCATGGCCGGGAGGACCGGTTCATCACTCCTGACTCATCCGTCTACTTCAGCCAGCACCTGCCCAACTCCCAGGTCCACATCTTCGACCGATGCGGTCACTGGGTGCAGATCGAACGCCGTGATCCCATGCTCTTCCTCGTCCGCGGCTTCCTCACCGGGGAACTGTGACGATGAGTGCCACAGACCCCCGCATCGCGGCCCTCGCCGATTCCCTGCAGTCGGCAGCCGAAACCGGCCAGCCCATCCCCCGGCCCTCCGCCGCCGACCCCGATCTCAGCCTCGCCGACGCCTACCGCGTGCAGGAGACGCTGACCGCCGCACGGCGCAGCCGCGGAGAAGTCGTCGTCGGACGCAAGGTCGGACTGACCTCGACGGCGATGCAGCGCCAACTCGGCGTCGACCAACCCGACTTCGGGATCCTCACCGACGCCATGGTCGTCGACAACGGGGAGAGCATCAGCCTCCGCACCCTCATCGCGCCGCGCCTCGAACCGGAGTTCGCCTTCCGGTTCGCGGCCCCCGTGCCGGCCGACCTCACGCCGACCGAGGTGCGTGACGCGATCGACGCCGTCGCGATCGCGATCGAGATCATCGATTCCCGCGTGGAGAACTGGGACATCGGCCTCGTCGACACTGTCGCCGACAACGCCTCCTCGGCTGCCGTCGTCCTCGGCCCGTGGCGGGAGGCCTCGGCCGAACTGCTCGACGCGCTCATCACCACAGAGATCACCCTGACTTCCGACAGCGGCGACTCCGTCTCCGGTCCCGGATCCGCCGTCCTCGGCGATCCGACCACAGCCGTCCAGTGGCTGGCCGGAGCTCTCGGCGGCTTCGGGGCGACGATCACCGCGGGCAGCTTCGTCATCGCCGGTGCTGTGACGGCGGCCGTGCCGGCCCCACCGGAGACTCGGTGGACCGCCTCGGCGCCTGGCTTCGAATCCGTGGAACTCGGGGTGACACCTTGACCGCACCCAGGACGCCTGAAACCCCCGGCGCAGACGACAAGGAGACAGCGACGATGACAGGGACGAAGGTCGCGATCATCGGATCCGGCAACATCGGCACCGACCTCATGTTCAAGGTCATGCGCCTGAGCACAGCACTGGAGATGGGAATGCTCGTAGGCATCGACCCGGACTCAGACGGTTTGGCCCGTGCACGCAGCATGGGCGTGCCCACCACCCACGACGGGGTCGAGGGACTCATCGCGAGCCCCGACTTCGACGACATCGCCATCGTCTTCGACGCCACGAGCGCCGCCGCCCACCGCACGAACGCCGAGAAGCTCCTCCCCCACGGCAAACGGCTCGTCGACCTCACTCCGGCCGCGCTCGGTCCCTACGTGGTCCCGGCGGTCAACCTCGACGCCCACCTCGACGCCGCCGACGTCAACATGGTCACCTGCGGCGGGCAGGCGACCATTCCGATCGTCCACGCCGTCTCCCAGCTCGTGCCCGTCCTCTATGCCGAGATCGTCGCCTCGATCGCCTCCCGGTCGGCCGGTCCGGGCACCCGGGCGAACATCGACGAGTTCACCGAGACTACAGCGGCGGCCCTCGAACAGGTCGGCGGGGCCGCCCGCGGAAAGGCGATCATCGTGCTCAACCCCGCCGATCCCCCGATGATCATGCGCGACACCGTCCAGATGCTCACCTGCCGTCTCAGCCCCGCTGAGGCGCAGGGGGTCGAATCCGCTGTCGAAGCCCGAGTCGCCGAAGTCGCCCGTTACGTGCCGGGCTACCGGCTCAAACAGCGCGTCGTCATCGACGACGAGTCCGCCGACGCCGGGCGTCTCATTCCCACGACTGCTCAGCAAGCCGACGGATACTCGCGCATCAGCGTCTTCATCGAGGTCGAGGGCGCTGCGATGTACCTGCCCGCCTATGCCGGGAACCTCGACATCATGACCTCCGCGGCACTGCGCACCGGTGAGAGCATCGCAGCCGCGACGACAGGACCCGCACCGACGAAGGAGACACTGTGAGCCCCAAGGTGTATCTGCAGGATGTCACCCTACGCGACGGCATGCACGCGATCGCGCATCGCATCACCCCCGAGTCCGTCGGGCGTATCGCAGCCGCGCTCGAGGCAGCCGGCGTCGACGCGATCGAAGTCGCTCACGGCGACGGTCTGGCTGGGGCCAGTCTGACCTACGGGCCGGGGTCCCATGATGCTCTCGCCTGGATCGATGCGGCCGCCGAGGCGGTTGACCGTGCCGTGCTCACGACGCTGCTGCTGCCGGGCATCGGCACACTGCGCGACCTTCGTGAAGCCTACGACCACGGAGTGACCTCGGTGCGCATCGCCACCCACTGCACCGAGGCCGACGTCGCCGCCCAGCACATCGACGCCGCGAAGTCGTGGGGCATGGACGTCTCAGGCTTCCTCATGATGGCCCACCTCGCCGAACCTGCACAGCTGGCTGAGCAGGCCGCTCTCATGGAGTCCTACGGCGCAGACTGCGTCTACATCACCGACTCCGCCGGCCGTCTGACGATGGACGGAGTGCGCGACCGCGTGCGTGCGTATCGCGACCGCCTCGACGCCGGGACGCAGATCGGCATCCATGCCCACCAGAACCTCTCACTGGCCGTGGCGAACTCGGTCGTCGCCGTCGAGGAAGGCGCGTTCCGGGTCGACGCCTCACTGGCCGGTCACGGCGCCGGGGCGGGCAACACACCGATCGAACCCCTCGTCGCGGTCGCCCAACTGCTCGGCTGGGACACCGCGGCTGACCTCTTCAGCCTCCAGGATGCCGCCGACGACCTCATCCGACCGCTCCAGGACCGACCGGTGCAGGTCGATCGGGAGACACTGACGCTCGGACTCTCCGGCACCTACTCGAGCTTCCTCCGCCACGCCGAGAGGGTGGCCGACACCTACGGTCTCGACGCCCGATCGCTGCTCGTCGAGGCCGGGAACCGTGCCCTCATCGGCGGCCAGGAGGACATGCTCGTCGACATCGCCCTCGATCTCTCGACACGGAGCTGACGTGCAGTACCACCGCGACGGCTTCCGGTCCGGCGACCCCCGTCGTCATCCGGCGACGCGGGTCGCCGGTGAGGACCGCGACGAGACGGATGTCCTCATCGTCGGCGGCGGACCCGCAGGTCTCCTCCTCTCGGCCTACCTGTCCCAGTTCTCCGACCTCACCACATGCCTCGTCGAGAAGAGCCGCGGACCGCTCGAGCTCGGCCGAGCCGACGGCGTCGCCTGCCGCACCGTGGAGACGTTTGCGTCGTTCGGACTGGCCGGTCGGCTCATCGACGAGGCGTACTGGGTCAACGAGACAGCGTTCTGGCATCCGGACGCAGACGACCGCGAACGGATCGTGCGCACCGGGCTCGTCCAGGACGTCGAGGACGGGCTGAGCGAGTTCCCCCATGTCATCGTCAATCAGGCGCGGATCCAGGATCTGCTCCTCGGGTTCATGGACAACAGCCCCACGCGTCTGACCCCGACCTATGGCGTCGAGTTCTCCTCCCTCACCATAGACCGCGCCCGCACTCACCCCGTCGAGGCCGTGCTGCGGGATGCGGACAGCGGGGAGACACGCACAGTCCGGGCGAAGTACCTCGTCGGTGCCGACGGCGCCCGGAGCGCCGTGAGACGGGCCATCGGCCTCTCGCTCCACGGTGAGGCCGCCGGGCATGCCTGGGGTGTGATGGACATGCTCGCCGTCACCGACTTCCCCGACATCAGGAGGAAGGCCGCGATCCAGTCGGCGACCCACGGCAGCATCCTGCTCATCCCGCGCGAGGGCGGTTACCTCGTGCGGCTCTACGTCGACCTCGGCGTCGTCGACGACGAAAACCGCGCTGCGGTGCGCCGGACGACGCCGGAGCAGATCATCGAGATCGCCCGCGACGTCATCCGCCCCTACTCCCTCGACATCAGGGAGATCGTCTGGTCCTCGATCTACGAGGTGGCACAGCGCACCGCCGATGCCTTCGACGATGCGGGCACCGACCTCGCGAACGGGATTGATCCCCGTGTCTTCATCGTCGGGGATGCCTGCCACACGCACAGCGCCAAAGCCGGGCAGGGAATGAACGTGTCGATGCAGGACGCGTTCAACCTCGGATGGAAACTCAGCGGAACCCTGCTCGGCCGCACTGCCCCGGCAATCCTGCGAACGTACTCCCAGGAGCGCCAACCGGTGGCCCAGGAGCTCATCGACTTCGATCGTTCGTGGTCGCAGCTGATGGCGCAGGCTCCGGCGGACCCGGATCATCCCGAACGCGGCGGGGTCGACCACGCGACGCTCCAGGACCACTTCGTCCGCGCCGGTCGGTACACGGCAGGCCTGGGCATCGAGTACCCACCGGGACCGCTCATCGCAGGCGCCACCTCGCCCACGGCAGCCCGCGGGTACCCGCCGGGTCAACGCTTCCACTCGGCACCGGTGACCCGTGTGAGCGACGGACTGCGCACCGAGCTCGGCCACGTCCACCTAGCCGATGGACGGTGGCGCCTCTTCCTCTTCGCCGACAGCGACCGCCGTCTCTTCGATCAGGCGTGCGCCTGGCTCGCAGAGGCGCCCGAGTCACCCGTGCTGCGGCACACCCCGGCGGATGCGGACATCGACGCCGTCATCGATGTCCGCGGCATCGTCCAGGACCACCACCGCGATGTCGCGCCCTCCGACGTGCCGGCCCTGCTGCGGCCGCGCACCGGACGACTGGGCCTGGTCGATGAGGAGAAGCTCTTCAGCGCGATCAGCAGGCAGGCCGGCACCCCCGATCGCGACATCTTCGACGACCGCGACATCGACCGGTCCCGCGGCGCCGTTGTCCTCGTCCGTCCCGACCAGTACGTGGCCGCCGTCGTCGCGGTCGATCAGGTGACCACGCTCACCGAGTTCTTCGGCACCTTCATGTCTCAGCCCGGTCCACAGCCGGGACCGTCTCATACGGTGTCCGCGGGAGGTCCCGAGAGAGTCTCGTAGCGGTAGAGTTCGCCGGCCTGACCGGCGGCGAGGAGCCGATCGGCGAGCGCCGAGACCACGGGCATGCCGCTGGTGACTTCGATGACGACATCGGCATCGACCGACAGCCTGGCCAGCAGCAGCTCGGCATCGGCGACAGCGGCCTCGAACTGCTCAGACGAGGCGTCAGCGACGTCCTCACGGGTCTCGAACATCGATCCGAGGATGAGCTCGGTCGCCGGCTCCTCCTCGGCATTCCCGGGCAGGTTCGCCGCGGCATCCTGCCCACCGCCGACCGGTGCCGGCTCCGCCTCGCGCGCATAGGAGACGGCGAAGGCGCTCAGCCCGCTGCCCGACGCGCCCTCACCGGCAGCCGCGGAGTCGCTCATGAGCATCGCCGCACCATGGGCACCGGCCGCCTCGGAGAGGAACGCACTGCTCACCTGACCGATCGTCAGCGGCGCGACCGCATCGTCGCGGTTGACCGCGGTGTACCACTCGAGGAAGGCCTTCGTCAGCTTGACCGACCCGGTCGAGACGATCTCGAGGTCCTCGGCGCGACCGCCGCCGCTGGGCGGCAGGGCCCCGGCGGGAATCTTGATGACCCGCGTCGTCGTCAGCGGTGTGAAACCGAGCGCCTCGGCGAATTTCTCCCCCACGCTGCCGGCCTCGACCCGGGCCCGCAGGTCGAGGCCCTCCAGCGGGGTGCCTGCGGTCTCGGCCGACACCGCCTCGAAGAGCTCACGACCGAGCCCGTGGCCGCGCTCCTCGGCAGCGACCTCGACGTTGACCCACGCCCGGTACGGGTGGAGCGGGGACTCGGCGATCGCAGCCGCGCCGACGGGAACCTCGGGGACCACCTCGGCGATGACCGACCGCAGCAGCGGGGACTCCGCGGCCGGACGGAACAGGGACCGGGCCATGTGACCGGCCGGTGTCGCCGCGTCGGAGAACACCTCGTTCAGTCGCAGATCGTCGCCGTCGGCAAGTGGTCGGATCGGCATGGTGAGCGCTCCTTGCGGCATGTCAGATGTTGATAATCTTGGCGTCATGACTGACTTAAGCGATCCTACCGCCGCCGCGCAGGCAGCGGCCACGACCATCAACTCCGCCGCTGGGATCGAGTCCCATGACATCGCCCTCGTCCTCGGATCGGGATGGGGCGGAGCGGCCGAGCTGCTGGGCGAGACGATCAGCGAAGTCCCCGCCGCCGAGGTCCCCGGCTTCCACGCTCCGGCCGTCGCCGGCCACGTCCCCACGCTGCGCACCGTGCGCATCGCCTCGAGCGGGAAGCACGCCCTCGTCCTCGGTTCGCGCACCCACTACTACGAAGGCAAGGGCGTGCGCGCCGTCGCCCACGGTGTGCGCACCGCTGCCGCCGCCGGCTGCACCAGCCTCGTGCTCACCAACGGCTGCGGTGGGCTCAACCGCAATTGGGCCCCGGGCACCCCGGTCCTCATCTCCGACCACATCAACCTCACCGGCACCTCCCCCATCGAAGGCGCGAACTTCGTCGACCTCACCGATCTCTACTCGCCGCGAATGCGGGCCATCGCCAAGGAGATCGACCCGACCCTCGACGAAGGCGTCTACGCCCAGTTCCGCGGCCCCCACTACGAAACCCCGGCTGAGGTGCGGATGGCGGGCATCCTCGGCGCCGACCTCGTCGGCATGTCGACGACGCTCGAGGCCATCGCCGCCCGGCAGGCAGGACTCGAACTCATGGGCATCTCGCTCGTGACGAACCTCGCCGCAGGCATCCAGGAGACCCCGCTCTCCCACGCCGAGGTCATCGAGGCCGGAGCCGCCGCGGCCCCGCGGATCTCCCAGCTGCTCGCCGACATCGTCGGACAGCTCTGAGGCCGGTGGGCGAATCGATGAGCGAATCGAACACGAGCCCGGTCCGGGTCGCCGACCGCTTCACGACAGGCTTCGACGCCGACATCGTCCGTGCGTGGATCGCCGATGACCCCGATCCGCAGACAGCCACGTCGCTGACGGCCATCCTCGCCGAGGCGGAGGCCGGTGACGCAGCCGCGCTCGCCGACCTTGCCGACCGGTTCTCCGGTCCCCTCGTCTTCGGCACTGCGGGCCTGCGCGGGGAGATCGCCGCGGGGCCCAACCGGATGAACCGCTCCGTCGTCATCCGCGCCGCGGCCGGACTCTCGGCGTTCCTCCGCGACACCGTCGGCCCGGGCTTCCGCGTCGTCATCGGCTGCGACGCCCGCTACAAGTCCTCCGACTTCGCCCGCGACACCGCGGCCGTCGTCACCGCCGCCGGCGGGGTGGCCATTCAGCTGCCCGAACAGCTGCCGACTCCGCTCACGGCGTTCGCGCTCTCCCACCTCGGCGCCGATGCCGCGGTCATGGTCACCGCGAGCCACAACCCTCCCGCCGACAACGGCTATAAGGTCTACCTCGGGGAGCGGCCGCTGCTCGCGATCGAACCGGACCCGGTCACTGCCCGTGCGGGTGCGGGCGCGCAGATCGTGCCCCCGGCCGATGCGCTCATCGCCGAGAGGATCGCCGCCGTCCCGTCCGTCGCGTCGGTGCCGCGCGCCGAATCGGGTTGGGAGCACCTCGATGACACGATCGTCGAGGCCTACCTCGAGAGCATCGAGGCCCTCGGCGTGCGCGCGAGCGCGGACCTGTCGATCGTGCTCACCTCGCTCCACGGCGTCGGGGCGACCGTCGCCGAGGCGGCGCTGGCGCTCACCGGGTTCGAGAACCTCCACCCGGTGGCCGCTCAGCAGCAGCCGGACCCCGACTTCCCGACAGTCGCCTTCCCCAACCCGGAGGAAGCCGGCGCCCTCGACGAGGCGTATGCCCTGGCCAGGGAGGCCGGCGCCGATCTCATCATCGCCAACGACCCCGACGCGGACCGGTTCTCCGCGGCGATCCCGGATCCGACCGCGGCGCCGGGATACCGGCAGCTGTCCGGGGACGAGGTGGGCCTCCTCCTCGGCGAGGACATCGCCTCCCGGCTTGCGGCCTCCGCGTCGCCAGCAGGGACTGCCGGGGACGCAACCGCCGATGTCGCGACCGCCTCGGTGAATGAGTCCGGCACGGCCGGGCCCGTCTTCGCGAACTCGATCGTCTCCTCGCGGGGGCTCGCCGCCGCTGTGCGCGCCCACGGCTTCCCCGCAGTGCAGACGCTCACCGGCTTCAAGTGGATCTCGCGGGTGCCCGGCCTCGTCTTCGGCTACGAGGAGGCTCTCGGCTACTGCGTCGACCCGACCGTCGTCCGCGACAAGGACGGAATCTCCGCGGCCGTGACCTTCGCCGCGCTGGCGTCGCGCCTCAAACGGGACGGGGCAACGATCGATGCCGAGCTCGACCGCATCCGCACCCGCGACGGCTTCTTCGCGACGGCACCGCTGAGCTTCCGCCTCGACGACGTCTCCCTCATCGCCTCGGCGATGGACAAACTGCGGCAGGCTCCGCCGACCGCGCTGGCCGGGTCGCCCGTCGCCGAAGTCCACGACCTCTCGACCGGGTACGACGGGCTGCCGCCGACTGACGGCATCCTCCTGCTCTCGGAGTCGAACTCGCGGGTCATCGTCCGTCCGTCAGGCACCGAACCGAAGCTCAAGTGCTACCTCGAGGTCGTCGGCGCCCCCTCCCTGGGACCGTCGCTGCAGGAGCGACTGAGCACGATCACGACAGAGCTCAAGGCCTACTTCGGACTCTGACCTCGGCACGAGGTGCTCGCACGGAGCTGTGGGGACTTTGCTCGATCAAGCGCTGGTGCGGATCGCGGGCCGTGCACGGGCCCGCATCCGCGCTGCCGCTTGATCGAGCGGCCGCCGGTCCGTGGGCCCTGTGGCGTGCCGGTCCGTGGGCGCGCCGCACGCACCGGGGCGCGTCAGTCGGAGAGTCCGGCGAGGATCGCGGCGGACCCGGACAGGCCGAGGCGCGAGGCACCGGCGGCGATCATCTCCTCGGCCGCCTCGACGGTGCGGATCCCGCCGGAGGCCTTGACGCCGAGGCGATCGCCGACGGTCTCGCGCATGAGCGCCACCGCGTGCGCACTGGCCCCACCTGCCGGGTGGAATCCGGTCGAGGTCTTGACGAAATCGGCCCCAGCCGCCTCGGCGCGCCGACTGACCTCGACGATCTGCTCGTCGGTCAGTGCCGCGGATTCGATGATCACCTTGACGAGCGCATCCCCGCTGGCCTCGACGACCCCGCGGATGTCGGCCTCGACGGCGTCGAAGTCCCCGGCGATCGCCTGCCCGATGTTGATGACCATGTCGACCTCAGCGGCGCCGTCGGTCACGGCCCGCTCGGTTTCGGCGGCCTTGATCTCCGGCTTCACCTGACCGCTGGGGAACCCGACGACGGTCGCGACGACGAGGTCGCCGGTGTCGGTGAGCGGCAGCATCGACGGCGAGACGCACACGGCGAGGACGCCGAGGTCTTTCGCCTCGTCGACGAGCGCGTCGACGTCGGCCCGCGTCGCCTCCGGCTTGAGCAGGGTGTGGTCGATCATCGCGGCGACGTCGGAGCGGCTGGTCATGGTGTCCTCCAATGGATGTGTTCGGAAATGCTGTGTGCGGTGGTGGAAGGGCGGGGCCGGTGGCAGGTCACGCCGATGACGGCCCCAGCGGCAACGGCCGCCAGCCTACGTGATCGTCTCGAGGACGATCGAGTCCGGCACGGCAGCGGCATCGCCGCCGATCTCGTAGGCCCCGACGAGGGACTCGAGGGCCCGTTCGAAGCGCTCAGGCGTGTCGGTGTGCAGGGTGAGCAGCGGGTCACCGGCTGCGACGGTGTCACCGGGCTTGGCGTGGAGCTCGATGCCGGCGACCGCCTGCACCGGATCCTCCTTCCGCGCGCGTCCGGCGCCGAGCCGCCACGAGGCAACCCCAACGGAGAGCGCATCGAGCTTCGTCAGCACCCCGGATTCGGGGGCGAAGACGACCTCGGTGTCGGAGGCCACGGGCAGCGGGGCGTCCGGATCGCCGTCCTGGGCGCGGATCATCGCCTTCCACTTGTCCATCGCCCGGCCGTCGGTGAGTGCGGCCCGGACGTCGACATCGGTGCGTCCCGCCAGCCGCAGCATCTCCTCGGCGAGGGCCACTGTGAGGTCGACGACATCGGCAGGCCCGCCTCCGGCGAGGACCTCGACGGACTCGCGGACCTCGAGGGCATTGCCGACGGTGAGCCCGAGCGGCGTCGACATGTCCGTGAGCAGCGCCGAGGTCTTCACCCCGGCCGCCTTACCGAGCCCGACCATCGTCTCAGCGAGCCGGCGCGCCTTGCCGATGTCCTTCATGAACGCCCCGGACCCGACCTTGACGTCGAGGACGAGGCCCGCGGTGCCCTCGGCGATCTTCTTCGACATGATCGATGAGGCGATGAGCGGCACGCAGTCGACGGTGGCCGTCGTGTCCCGCAGGGCGTAGAGCTTCTTGTCCGCCGGGGCGAGCCCGGAGCCGGCGGCGCAGATCACGGCCCCGATGTCCTCGAGCTGCGTGAGGATCTCCTTGTTCGACAGGTTCGCCTGCCACCCGGGGATCGCTTCGAGCTTGTCGAGCGTGCCGCCCGTGTGTCCGAGGCCGCGCCCGGACAGCTGCGGGACGGCGACGTCGAAGACCGCGACGAGAGGCGCGAGCGGCAGGGTGATCTTGTCCCCGACACCGCCCGTCGAGTGCTTGTCAGAGGTGGTGCGCGTCAGCGACGAGAAGTCCATCCGCTCCCCCGAGGCGATCATCGCCTGCGTCCAGTCGGCGATCTCCTCGGACTCCATGTCGTTGAGGAAGATCGCCATCGCGAGCGCCGCCATCTGCTCGTCGGCGACGACCCCGCGGGTGTAGGCGTCGATGACCCAGTCGATCTGGTCCTTGGACAGCGCCCGGCCATCGCGCTTGGCGGCGATGACGTCGACGGCGTCGAATGCCTCTACGGTCACAGTGGGTGAACCTCCGGTGGTCGGTGGGAAGTGGTCAGAGGGATAAGGTCAGTGCTTCGGGTGCCCGGTGCCCTCGCCGAGGCGGTCGACTCCGAGGTCGTCGGGACCGAAAGCGTCGGGCAGGACCTCGGCCATCGTCTTCCGTCCCGAGGGCATGTTGAGGATGAGGTCGGCTCCCCCGTGCTCGAAGAGCAGCTGGCGGCAGCGCCCGCACGGGGCGAGCGTGGTGCCGTGGCCGTCGACGCAGTCGAAGGCGACGAGCCGGCCGCCGCCGCTCATGAACAGATCGGAGACGAGCGAGCACTCGGCGCACAGGGTCACCCCGTACGAACTGTTCTCGACATTGCAGCCGGCCACGATCCGCCCGTCGTCGACGAGGGCCGCAGCCCCGACGGGATAGCCCGAATACGGGGCGTAGGCCCTGCCCATGGCGGCGACCGCGGAGGCGCGCAGCAGCTCCCAGGACTCTTCGGTCACCTCGGCGGGGATCACCTTCGGAACCGGCTCACACCAGGTGGGGTCGTCCCCGAACGCCTGTGCTCTCGTCATCGCATCCTCCGATCTCCGTCACACTGTCATGACTTCACGTAGGGCACGCCCTCGGCGGCCGGCGGGCGGACCCGTCCGACGAAGCCGGCGACGGCGAGGATCGTGACGATGTAGGGCAGCATGAGCAGCAGTTCGTTGGGCACGGGGGTGCCGATCGACTGCAGCGTGTTGCCGAGGCTCTTCGAGAAGCCGAAGAGCAGGGCGGCGAAGAGCGCGCCCTTCGGGTTCCACTTGCCGAGGATCATCGCGGCCAGCGCGATGTAGCCCTGTCCGGCCGACATCTCCTTGCCGAAGGCGAGTCCGGAGCCGACGGTGAAGAACGCGCCGCCGAGGCCGGCGATCGCCCCGGCCATGATCGTGTTGCGCACCCGCGTGAAGTTGACCTTGATGCCGACGGTGTCCGCGGCCTTCGGGTGCTCGCCGACCGCCCGCATCCGCAGTCCCCACTTCGAGCGGAAGACGAAGATCTGCAGGGCGATGACGACGACGTACATGATGTAGACGAGGATGTTCTGATCGAAGAGCACCCGCCCGAGGATCGGAATGTCCGAGAGCAGCGGGATCGGCAGGTTGGGCAGCTTCTGCCGGGAGTTCCACAGTTCGGGGTTCTCGGTGAGCACCGTCGAGTAGAGGAAGTTCGTCAGTCCGACGACGAGGACGTTGAGGACGACGCCGATGATGATCTGGTTGACCCAGTACTTCACGGCGAAGAAGGTGAGCACCACGGCGACGAGGGCGCCGGCGATCGGGGCGGCGAGCAGGCCGGCGTAGGGGTTCTTCACCACCGAGGCGACGACCGCGGCGAGGAACGCACCGGCGAGCAGCTGACCTTCGATCGCGATGTTGATGATGCCCGAGCGCTCGCCGATGAGACCGCACATCGCACCGAAGATCAGCGGCACCGACAGGGCCAGAGCGCCGGCGAGCAGAGTGGTCAGCGGGATGACGCCGCCGCTGCCGCCGCCGGCCCACGCGAGGAACGAGAGGACGAAGACGATGCCGAAGGTGACGGGGAACCACGAGCCGAGGTCGTCCCTGCGGGTCGCGAACCAGATGGAAACGGCCGCCATGACGACGAGGATGAGCGAGAGCACGAGGCCCGTGGCCTTCGCGGACACGACGAGGTCGGGGATGGCGAAGAAGTCACCGCCGGTGGCGATCCGGAAGGTCGTATCACCGGCCCGGCCGATGAGACCGAAGAAGATCAGCGCGATGAGCGCGAGCACCGAGTAGACGATCGGGTACTTCCACGCGATCGGCGCGACCACCTTCGTGGGCGCACCGGTGGGGGTGTCAAGAGTCTGTGCGCTCATATCAGGACTCCTTCCGCTTGAGCACCGGTGCGGGCAGGTGGAAGATCGTCCTCACGAGCGGCGGGGCGGCGATGAGGAGGACGATGACCGACTGGACGACGAGGACGATGTCGATCGGCGTACCCGTCTGCGACTGCATGAGGTAGCCACCGGCCTTGAACGCGCCGAAGAGGAGACCGGCGAAGAACGTCCCCAGCGGCTTCGACCGTCCCAGCAGCGCCACGGTGATCGCGTCGAAGCCGATGGACCCGGCGATCCCGCCGGTGAGCTTGTCCTCCGTGCCGAGCACCTGTGTGGCCCCGGCGAGTCCCGCGAGGCCACCGGCGATGACCATGACGAGGACGGTGACCTTGGCCACCGAGATGCCGGCGGTGCGCGCGGCATGCGGGTTCGCGCCGACGGCTTTGAACTCGAAGCCGATCGTCGAGCGCTCGAGCAGCCACCACACGAAGATCGTCGCGAGGATCGCGAGGATGAACCCGAAGTTGAGGCGGAAGGGCAGCGGAAGGAGGAGGAACATCTGCGCCGATTCGTCGATCGTGCGCGACTGCGGGTTCGCCGACTGCGTGTGGGTGAACCACGACTGCTTGAGCAGGTACCCGAGGAGGTAGCCGGCGATCGAGTTGAGCATGATCGTCACGATCACCTCGTTCGCCCCGGTCCGCGCCTTGAGCACACCGGCGATGCCCGCCCAGATCGCCCCGCCGATGATGCCGCCGACCGCGGCGATGAGCATGTGGACGATGGGCGGCAGGCTGAGTGCGTAGCCGAGGAATCCGGCGACAGTGGCGCCGAGGATGACCTGGCCCTGGCCGCCGATGTTGAACAGTCCCGAGCGGAAGGCCAGGGCGATGCCGAGGCCGGTGAGGATGAGCGGGGTGCCGTTGACGAGCGATTCGGTCAGCGGGCGGATCGCGCGTTCCGGGGTGCGGGCGTTCCAGTCGAAGATCGCCCCGCGGAAGAGCGCGGAGTAGGCGTCCCCGACGGTCGAGAAGACCGTGGAGAAGAACGCGCCGGGCGCGGAGAAGAAGTTCCTCGCCGCTGCGATGACCTCCGCGTTGGCGAAGGCGATGAGGACACCGCCGACGAGGAGGGCGAGCACGATGGCGAGCACAGTGACCAGCCACGATCCTGAGAGTATCTCCTGGATGAGGGTCTGCTGCCGCCCGGGCTTCGCCTCGGCGGTCGGCGGCGGGGCCGGGGACGGCGCGGCCGGTGAGATGTCAGTCGTCATTCGCTCTCCTCCGCCGAGGTGGTCGCTGAGTCTGGGGTCGCGCCGGTCGCGGTGCCGGCGTCGGAGGGGGCACCTGCCTCGGGTGCGGTGCCTGCGGAGGCCAGCGCCTCCTCGGCGGGGACACCGGCCATCATGAGGCCGAGCGCCTCACGGGAGGTCTCGGGTCCGACGATGCCGACGATCCGACCGGAGTACATCACGGCGATGCGGTCGGCGAGTCCGTAGACCTCGTCGAGTTCGGTCGAGACGATGATGCACGGGGTGCCGGTGTCGCGTTCGGCGATGACGCGCTTGTGGACGAATTCGATCGATCCGACGTCGAGGCCGCGGGTCGGCTGGCTGGCGATGAAGAGGCGCAGCTCCCGGCCGAGCTCGCGGGAGAGCACGACCTTCTGCTGGTTGCCGCCGGACAGCGTGGAGATCGGGTCGGCGATGCTGCCGAGGCGGATGTCGAACTCCTCGACTTTCTTCTCCGCCTCGGCGGTGATGACCGAGGAGCGGAGGTTGGGGCCCTTCGCGTACGGCGGGCGATCGTAGACGTCGAGGATCATGTTCTCGCGGATGGAGAACTCGGCGATGATGCCGTCGGTCGACCGGTCCTCGGGCACGAAACCGATCCCGTCGCCCAACCGGTCCTTGACGGACGTGCCGACGAGGTTCTTCCCGTCGAGGGTGATCGTGCCCAGGCGCGGTTCGCTCAGCCCGATGATCGTCTCGGCGAGCTCGGTCTGCCCGTTGCCCTGGACACCGGCGATGGCGAGGATCTCGCCGCGGCGGACGTCGAAGCTGACATCGTCGACGACGACGTTCTCGGCCCGGTCGACGACGGTGAGCCCGCGCACCTGGAACGTCGCCTCACCCGGGTCGGCAGGGCTCTTGTCCGTCGTCAGGGACACGTTGCGCCCGACCATCTGGCTGGCGAGCTCCGCCTCGGTGGAGTCCGGGGAGGCTTCGCCGACGATCTTGCCCCGGCGGATGACGGTGATCGAATCCGCGATCGCGCGGACCTCGCGGAGTTTGTGGGTGATGAAGACGATCGAGGTGCCCTGCTCCTTGAGCTGGCGCATGATCGAGATGAGCTCGTCGGTCTCCTGCGGGGTGAGCACGGCGGTGGGCTCGTCGAGGATGAGGATCTCCGCGTCGCGGGACAGGGCCTTGATGATCTCGACCCGCTGCTGCGCGCCGACGGGCAGATCCTCGATGAGGGCGTCGGGGTCGATGTTGAACCCGAACCGCGCGGAGATCTCCGTGACCTTCCTCCGCGCCTCGGCGACGTCGATGAGGCCGAGGCCCTTCGTCGGTTCGTAGCCGAGCGCGACGGATTCGGCGACGGTGAAGACCGGCACGAGCATGAAGTGCTGGTGGACCATGCCGATGCCCGCGGCCACGGCATCGCCGGGTCCGGCGAAGCTCACCGGCTTGTCGTCGATGAGGATCTCTCCCCCATCGGGGTCGTAGAGGCCGTAGAGGACGTTCATCATCGTCGACTTGCCGGCGCCGTTCTCACCGAGAAGGGCGTGGATCTCACCGGGTTCGACGGTGAGATCGATGTGGTCGTTGGCGACGAATGATCCGAACACCTTCGTCAGCCCGCGAAGCTCGAGTTTCACTGCTCGCAGCACTCCTCACAAACTTGAAAACTGCAGGGCCGAAAGACTTCGACCCTGCAGTTTAACCCAGGTGATTATTTGGGCGAGTTCTCCGACTCGACCGTGATCGTGCCGTCGATGATCTGCTTCTTGAGCTCCTCGACCTTCGTCTTGACGTCCTCGGGGACCTCGCCGTCGAAGTCGTGGTAGGGAGCCAGTCCCACACCTTCGTTCTCGAGCGTGCCGACGTAGGGCTCGGAGGTGAAGTTGCCGTCGACACCCTGCTTGACGGTGTCCTCGACGGCGTTGGCGATCTCCTTGACCACCGAGGTGAGGATGATGTCACCGTATTCCGTCGAGTTGTAGCCGTCGGTGTCGACCCAGACGAGCTTGACGTCGCCGGCTTCCTTCGCCGCGGCCGCGGCACCGAGGCCGACGGGGCCGGCGACGGGCATGACGATGTCGGCGCCCTGGGAGATCAGCTGCTTCGTCAGCTCCTGGCCCTGACCCTGGTTCTCGAAGTCACCGGAGAACGATCCCTGCTGGCTCTCCTTGTTCCAGCCGAGGAGTTCGACGTTCTTGCCGTTGTCGTCGTTGAACTTCTTCACACCGTCGGCGAAGCCGTCCATGAAGACGGTGACCGAGGGGATCTGGATGCCGCCGAAGGTGCCGACCTTGCCGGTCTTCGACATCGCGGCCGAGACGTAGCCGGCGAGGTACGCGGCCTCAGCGGTGTTGAAGACGAGCGGCTTCGCGTTCTCGACCTCGGCCGGGTTGCCGTCGGGGTCGGAGAACGTCGAGTCGATGAGGGCGAAGTTGAGGTCGGGGTTCGCCTCAGCGGCGGTCTGGATCGCATCCTCGAGGAGGAAGCCGACGCCGAAGGTGAGGTTGCAGCCCTGCTGGACCATGTTGTCGACGTTCGGGGTGAAGTCCGCGTCGCCCTGGGATTCGGCGAGGCTCTCCTGAATGCCGAGGCTGTCCTTGGCCTTCGTCAGTCCCTCACGGCCCGACTGGTTGAACGACTGGTCATCCCAGCCGCCGGAGTCGGAGACCATGCAGGCGAGGTAATCCCCGCCGGCGCTGGAGTCGCTGCCGCTGCCGCCGGAGCCGCAGGCGGAGAGCACGAGGGCGGATGCGGCGATCATCGACACCGCTGATGCGAGCTTTTTCAAGGTCTACTCTTTTCTCGAAGGACCAACACTGGCGTCGGCGGTGGACCGCCGGCCGACTCATCGCGAACCTGTGAGACGACTGGGCGATCGGTCACATTTCGATGAGTTTTCGGCCAGTCTAATGCACGTGAGCCACGTCTCCCGCGCGCGTAGCACGCGAATCCGCGACACCGATATGAAAACGCAATCAAGTGTCACAGTCGTAGTCCGTTCGACAGGGGCCGCTGTGCCTTCTCACGAGCCGATCGCGTCCGCTGCAGCTAGGGCAATCCCCGGTGCTCTAGGCTGGTGGGCGTTATGGCACATCTTCTCGGGGCCGAAGCCCTGCACCTCGAATTTCCCACGCGCATCGTCTTCGACTCGGTCACCCTCGGCGTCGACACCGGGGACATGATCGGCATCGTCGGGCGCAACGGCGACGGCAAATCCTCGCTGCTCGGGATGCTCGCCGGCACGATCACGCCCGACGCCGGGCGTGTCACCTACCGCGGGGGCCTGCGGCTCGGCATGCTCACCCAGCGCGACGAACTCGACGACGAGGCGACCGTGGGGTTCTCCGTCGTCGGCGACAAGGCCGACTACGAGTGGGCCGGGGACGCGAAGATCCGCGACATCATCGCAGGCCTCATCGCCGACCTGCCGTGGGAGGCGCGGATCGGCAGCCTCTCCGGCGGTCAGCGGCGGCGCGTGGCCCTCGCGGCCCTCCTCGTCGAGGACTGGGACCTCATCATCCTCGACGAACCGACGAACCACCTCGACGTCGACGGCATCGCCTGGCTGGCGCGGCACCTGAGGAACCGGTGGCCGAAGAACTCCGGTGCCCTCCTGCTCGTCACCCACGATCGGTGGTTCCTCGACGAGGTGTGCACGAAGACGTGGGAGGTCCACGACCGGATCGTCGAGCCCTTCGAAGGCGGGTACGCCGCCTACGTGCTCCAGCGCGTCGAACGCGACCGGATCGCCGCTGCCACCGAGGCGAAACGGCAGAACCTCATGCGCAAGGAGCTCGCGTGGCTGCGTCGCGGGGCTCCCGCCCGGACGTCGAAGCCGAAGTTCCGCATCGAGGCGGCCAATCAGCTCATCGCCGATGTGCCCGAGGTCCGCAATCCCATCGAGCTGAAGAAGATGGCGACGGCCAGGCTCGGCAAGGACGTCGTCGACCTCGAGGACGTGTCCGTCCGCTTCGGTGACCGTGACGTCCTCGACGACGTCACGTGGCGCATCGGTCCCGGCGAGCGCACGGGCATCCTCGGCCCCAACGGCGCCGGGAAGTCGACGCTGCTCGGGCTCGTCGCCGGCACGCTCGAACCGACCGCGGGGCGGGTCAAACGCGGCAAGACCGTCAAGGTCGGCGTGCTCGATCAGCAGTTCGCCGATCTCGCCCGGATCGGCGGCAGGCGGGTGCGCGAAGTCCTCGCCGAGGCGAAGACGACGTTCACGATCGAGGGCAGGGACTTCACGCCGGCCCAGCTGCTCGAGCGCTTGGGGTTCGCCACGGAGCACCTCTCGGCCCGGGTCGACGACCTCTCCGGGGGTCAGAAGCGACGCCTGCAGCTGCTCATGCTCCTGATGTCCGAACCCAATGTCATCATCCTCGACGAGCCGACGAACGACGTCGACTCCGACATGCTCGCCGCGATGGAGGACCTCCTCGACTCGTGGCCGGGCACCCTCATCGTCGTCTCCCACGACCGCTACCTGCTCGAGCGCGTCACCGATCAGCAGTACGCGATCCTCGGCCACCGCCTGCGGCACGTGCCCGGCGGCGTCGACGAGTACCTGCGCCTGCGCGCCGAGGAGGCCGCGGGGTCGGGCCCGGCAGCGGGGTCGAACAGTGCGGGTGCGGCCACCGCCTCGGCGGAGGAGTCGTCGGCACCGAAGCTCAGCGGCGCCGAAAGGCGGGCGGCGTCGAAGGAGGTCTCGGCGATCGAGCGGCGCATGGACAAGCTGAGCACGCAGGTGGCCGCCCTCCACGAGGAGATGGCCGTCCACGATCAGGCCGACTTCGAGGGCCTCGCCGCGCTCACCGCGCAGGTCCGGGAACTCGAGGACGAGACGGCAGCCCTCGAGGAGCGCTGGCTCGAGGCCACCGAGGCGCTGGAGGCGTAGCGGACAGGCGGCGGCAGGCCGGAGAGGAGTGGGAAGCCCACCACCTGGGTCCACCGTCCCGGATGACAACGGTGAGGTCTCAGCCGTCGACTTGGCATACAAGGTGCATGGGGTGACCATCAAGGTCCTCCACAAACGCCATAAGCAGCGTGTCGCGGTAGATGTGGGGCGCTTGAATATCGCGTGCCCCGGCGTCGAGTGCGAGTTTGTAGGCTGCCGGCACATCGTCGGTCCACAACACCACGACCGCACGATTGGGTTTGGAATTGGCCTCAATCGCATGTGCTGCTGCTGCGGACTCGGGGGTCGCCAGCCCCAAGGTGAAGTCGCCATGCGTCATCTCGATCTTCACGGGGTTGGCCTGTGGGGTGCGGAAGGACTCCACGAACCCGAACGAGCTGTAGAACGTCGCGGCCTGCTCAGGATCGCGGACGAAGAGAATGACCTGAGGTTCTGTGAACTGGACCACAAGTCAACCGTAACACTCTCCAGACACGGCAATCAGTCCCCTGGTCGCCGGTGGCCCGCATCAGGTGGTGGCGGTCGATTGAGTCTCGGATGCAGATGAGTGCTGTGGTCTCCATGGCAGCAGGTGCTCGTCCTGTATCTGCTACCGGAGTGCTTGGTGAGCCGACGAACCGCCTCGACGTCGACGACATCGCATGGCTGGCCCGACTCCTGCTGTACCGGTGGCCGAAGAACTCCGGAACCCTCGTTCTCGTCACCCACGACCGGTGGTTTAGGCACCGGCACGGGATTAGGGTCATGTGCATGGCCGATGACCAGTGGCTCGAGCGACTCCGTCAAGAGGAGGCGGAGACCCGTGCGCTGCTCGCGTCGCTGAGCGCCTCGATCGACAGTCTCTCCGCAGCCCGGCAGGGCGACAACAGCGACGACGAACACGACCCCGAAGGTGCGACGATCGCGTTCGAACGCAGCCAGGCCGACGCGATGCGGCAACAGGCCCGCGAGCGTCTCGACGCGATCGCCGCTGCGGTGACCCGGCTCGATGACGGGACGTTCGGGATCTGCGCCGCCTGCTCTCAGCCGATCGCTCAGGCGCGACTCGACGCTCGCCCCTCCGCGGCGCTCTGCGTGACGTGCGCGAGCAGGGACACCGGGAGGTAGACGATGGCCGCCGGAGTCGTCCTCATCGCTCTGCCTCCGCTGCTCCTGCTCCTCGCCGGCGTGCTCGTCCTCGTCCAGGCCGCCCGGGGCCGGCGCACCGCGTCGACGCCCGGTTTCGTCCTCCGCCTCATCGCCGGCATCGGCGTCCTCCTCTGCGCCCTCCTCGCACTGTCGGGGCTGTGGCTCGAGATCAACTACGCCGTGGTCTTCCTCCCCGTCATCGCACTCATCCTCGGCGGGGTGTGGCTCATCGCCTTCCTCGGCACCGCGCTGCTCGCCGACTGGCTGAGCGCCCGCCGCGGCGGGAACTGACGAACCCCGCACGAAGGTCGAGGTGCCTGGGCAGGTCGGGCCGCCTCGGCGACATGACCTTCTGTGACGGAATGCGGCGCGAATCTGACCTTCTGTGACGGTCGACGGCGGACGGCGACGTTGCCTGTGATGAGCTGGCCGAGTCCTCAATGCGACGGAGCTCGGTCACCGGGCCCGACGATCTCAGCTCTACCGGGAGAACTCATGACACAGTCCAACGCACTCACCGAGCGCCTCGACGCCGGCCCCGTCATCTGCGCAGAAGGCTTCCTCTTCGAACTCGAGAAGCGCGGATACCTCTCCGCGGGAGAATTCGTGCCCGAGGTCGCGCTCGAGTTCCCCGAGGCGCTGCGCAGCCTCCACGTCGACTTCCAGCGCGCCGGCTCCGACATCGTCGAGGCCTTCACGTACAACGGGCACCGCGAGAAGATGCGGGTTATCGGCAAGGAGGACCTCCTCGAGCCGCTCAACCGCTCGGCCCTGCAGATCGCGCGCTCCGTCGCCGACGCCAAGCCCGGCAACTTCATGGCCGGCAACATCTCGAACTCGAACATCTGGGATCCCGCCGACCCCGCGAAGCAGGACGAGGTCCGCGCGATGTTCTCCGAGATGGTCGGCTGGGCCGTCGAGGAGGGTGCCGACCTCATCATCGGTGAGACCTTCTACTTCGCCGGTGAGGCCATCGCCGCCGCCGAGATCGCGAAGGCCAGCGGCCTGCCCGTCGTCCTCACCCTCGCGCCGATGGCGTTCCAGGAGATGGCCGACGGGGCAGGGATCGTCGAGACCGCCCAGCGTCTCGAGCAGCTCGGCGTCGACGTCGTCGGCCTCAACTGCTTCCGCGGACCGGCGACGATGCTGCCGTGGCTCAAGGAGATCCGCGCAGCCGTCTCATGTCACGTCGGCGCCCTGCCGATCCCCTACCGGACGACCGAGGAGGAGCCGACGTTCTTCAACCTCTCCGACCCCCACGCCGCGGTGCCGTCCCCGCACGGCCGCACCTTCCCCACCGCGCTCGATCCGCTGCAGACCAACCGCTACGAGATCGGCGCCTTCGCGAAGGAAGCTCACGAACTCGGCGTCAACTACCTCGGTGTGTGCTGCGGTGCGACCCCGATGCACATCCGCGAGGTCGCCGAGACGGTCGGCCTGACGACGGAGGCGAGCCGGTTCTCGGAGAACATGAGCAACCACTTCATGTACGGCACGAACGAGCGTCTCGCCGACAACGTCGTCGCCCTCGGCGACCGGGCATAAGCGCGCCTCGAACGGACCAGTGCAGGGGGCGGTCGGCGGCGGGTGCCGTCGGCCGCTCTACTTCGCGGTGACGTCGAACCGGTCGAGGGCGGTTTCGAGGCGGGCGACGGTGCCGTCGATGTCACCGAGCTTGTCGAGGCCGAAGAGCCCGATGCGGAACGTCGTGAAGCCCTCCGGCTCCCCGGTGTGCAGCGGCACCCCGGCCGCGACCTGGAGTCCGACCTCCTTGAATGCCGCGCCGTTGGCCAGCTGGGGGTTGGTCGTGTGGACGACGACCACACTCGGCGCTTGGTACCCCGGGGCCGCCACCGAGGGCAGACCGCGGGCGGCGAAGACCGCGCGCACCCGTTCGCCGAGTTCGAACTGCGCCGTCTCGAGCTTGTCGAAGCCGCGCTCCTCGGTCTCGCGCATGAGCGCGGCGTTGTGGGCGAGCGCATCCGTCGGCATCGTCGCGTGGTACGGCGCGCGACCGGCCTCGTACTCGTCGGCGATGAACAGCCACTTCTTCAGATCCATCGCGAAGCTCGTCGAGGTGCCGGCCTCGACCGCGGCCCGGCCGGCCTCCCCGAGCATGACGTAGCCCGCGCACGGCGATCCGCTCCACCCCTTCTGCGGGGCGCTGATGAGGACGTCGACGCCGAGGTCGGCCATCGACACCCACACCGCACCCGAGGCGATGCAGTCGAGGACGAAGACTCCCCCGACGGAGTGGACGGCATCGGCGACGGCCCGGATGTCCTCGTCGGGCAGGAGCATCCCCGAGGCCGTCTCGACATGGGGAGCGAACACGACGGCCGGGCGTTCGCGCTCGATGGCGGCGACCACCTCGGCGATCGGGGCAGGCGACCACGCGGCCTGGACATCGTCGGAGTCCGGCTGGGCCGGGAGGACGACGGTCTCGCTCGCGATCGATCCGGCGTCGAGGATCTGCGACCACCGGTAGGAGAAGAGCCCGTTGCGGATGATCAGGCACTTGCGTCCCGTCGCGATCTGCCGGGCCACCGATTCCATCGCATAGGACCCGCCACCGGGGACGATGGCGACACTCTGCGCGTCGTAGGCGGTCCGCAGGATGCGGTTGATGTCCTGCATGACGGAGACGAAGCGCGCCGACATGTGGTTGAGCGAACGGTCGGTGAAGACGACCGAGTACTCGAGCAGACCGCCGGGATCGACGTCGTCGTGGGGCAGGGTCGAATCGTGGGTCTGCGGCGCATCATGTGGCTGAGTCATAGATCCCACAGTGCCACGTTCCCCGCGCCGGGGCCACCGGCGGCTCAGACCTCGACTTCGCTGCGGTCACCCGACCACAGCGTGTGGAAGACCCCGGGACGGTCGACCCGACCGTAGGTGTGCGAGCCGAAGAAGTCCCGCTGGGCCTGGATGATCGCCGCCGAGGACCGGGGCGTGCGGAGGCCGTCGACGTAGGCCAGCGCCGAGGCGAGCGCCGGGACCGCGATCCCCGCCGCGACCGCGTCGCCGACGGTCGAGCGCAGAGCGGCCTGGTCGGCCTCAAGCGACTGCCGGACATCATCGGCGGCGAGCAGGGAGCTGAGCTCCGGCTGCGCCTCGTAGGCGGCGACGATCCGGTTGAGCACGCGGGCGCGGATGATGCACCCGGCCCGCCAGATCGACGCGAGCTCGCCGAGGCTGATGTCCCAGCCGTGCTCGCGGGCGCCCGCGGCGATCTCGTCGAAGCCCTGGACGTACGCGAGGATCTTGCCCATGAACAGAGCCCGGCGGACCGTCTCGATCGCCTCGCCGAGGCGGTCGGCAGGGGCTGTGTCGGCAGGGGCCGGCCCGCCGAGGGCCTCCCCCTGGGCGCGCAGATCCGCCGCCTGGGACAGCGACCGCGCGAAGACCGCCTCGGCGATCGTCGGCACGGGGACCCCGAGGTCGAGACCGGACTGCGCCGTCCACGCCCCGGTCCCCTTGGCCCCGGCGGCATCGGCGACGACGTCGACGAAGGGACGTCCCGTTGCGGCATCCGTGTGGGCGAAGACCTCGGCGGTGACCTCAATGAGGTAGGACTCGAGTTCGCCCGCGTTCCATTCGGTGAGCACCGCAGAGATCTGCGCGGGAGTGAGTCCGAGTCCGTCGCGGAGGATCGTGCACGCCTCGGCGATGAGCTGCATGTCGGCGTACTCGATGCCGTTGTGGACCATCTTGACGAAATGACCGGCGCCGTCGGTGCCGATGTGGGCCACGCACGGGACCGGTGCGACCGACCCCGGCACCTCGGCGCGGGCGGCGATCGGAGTGAGGAGGGGGCGCAGGCGCTCCCATGCGGCGTCGGAGCCGCCGACCATGAGCGAGGGCCCCTCGAGCGCCCCGACCTCACCGCCGGAGATCCCGACACCGACGAACTCGATGCCCGTCTCGGCCAACCGTCGCCCGCGGGCGATCGTGTCGGTGAAGTGGGAGTTGCCGCCGTCGACGATGATGTCGCCGGGGGCGAACACCTCGGCGATGCTGCCGATCGCGGCGTCCGTCGCGGCCCCGGCGTTGACCATGAGGATCGCGACGCGGGGCGTCCGCAGCATTCCGGCGAGCTCGGCGGGAGAGGTCGCGACGAGGAACTGAGCCTCGGGGTGGTTCGCGGCCACCGCCCGGGCGCGGTCGACGTCGAGGTCGTAGAGCGCGACGCGCAGACCCTCCTGCCCGGCGAGGTTGCGAGCGAGGTTCGAGCCCATCACTCCGGTCCCGATCACAGCGACATCGGCGTTCATCAGCAGTCCTCTTCGTTGCAGGGTCACGTTGTTGACAGTCTTCCGCAGAAGAAATACGGTTCAATAACTCTGATTTATTCTGCAGAGCATATCAATATCATCATATGTTTTCGAGAGATTCTTATGGACCTGGGACAGACCCTTCCACCACTCGTCATCATGGGGGTGTCGGGGACGGGCAAGACCGTCGTCGGCCAGCAGGTCGCCGAGGCTCTCGGGGTGACATTCATCGACGGCGATGACCTGCACACCCCGGCGAACAAGGCGAAGATGGCCGCCGGCATTCCGCTCACCGACACCGACCGGATGCCGTGGCTCGCCGCGATCGCCACGGAGCTCAGCCGCTTCCCCGCCCCGCTCATCGCCTGCTCGGCGCTCAAACGCCGCTACCGAGACCGCCTGCGCATCGATGCGCCGACGACGTTCTTCATCCACCTCGACGGCCCCCGCGCCGTCATCGCCGACCACCTGGCCAGACGCGCCCACGAGTTCATGTCGCCGACGCTGCTCGACTCGCAGCTGTCCACCCTCGAGGCCCTCGAACCCGACGAGGCGCACATGGTCGTCTCGATCGAGCAGAGCCTGCCCGCGGTGCGGCAGACGATCCTCGATCTCCTGCCCGTCGAACTCGCTCGCATCGCCCTCCACCGCCGCACCCGCCTCGAGGAAGAGGATCAATGACCGATATCGAACTCGCGTGGACGCTGCCGGCGCCCGCGCTGCTCGGCCTTGCCGCCGCGGCGATCGCCCTCCTGCTGCTGCTCATCATCAAGCTGCGGCTCCACGCGTTCGTCGCCCTCGTCGTCGTCAGCGTCCTCACGGCGCTCGCGGCCGGCATCACCCCCGGTGACCTCGTCACCGTGCTCTACGACGGGTTCGGCTCGACCCTGGCCAGCGTCGCCCTCCTCGTCGGCCTCGGCGCGATGCTCGGGCGCCTCCTCGAGCTCTCCGGCGGCGCCGAGGTGCTCACCGACCGTCTCATCAAAGCCTTCGGGGAGAAGCGCGCGCCGCTCGCGCTCGGGGTGACGTCCCTGCTGTTCGGATTCCCGATCTTCTTCGACGCCGGCCTCGTCGTCATGCTCCCGATCATCTTCACCGTCGCGCGCCGCCTCGGTGGCTCGCTGCTCCTCTACGCGATGCCCGCGGCGATGGCGTTCTCCGCGATGCACATCTTCGTGCCCCCGCACCCGGGTCCCGTCGCCGCCTCCGGCCTCCTCGGCGCCAATGTCGGTCTCGTCCTCATCTGCGGCATCCTCATCGCGATCCCCGCGTGGTACCTGTGCGGGTACCTCTTCGGGCTCTTCATCGGCCGGCGCTTCGACGTTCCCGTGCCCACGATCCTCTCCGGCGGCGGCGATGACGAGTATGCGAGCTTCAAGTCGACGCCGAGCCTGACCACCGTCATCACCCTCCTCGTCCTCCCCCTCATCCTCATCTTCTTCAACACCGGACTCGGCTTCGCCGCCGAGGCAGGCTGGGTCGACGGCGAATCCACACTGGTGACGAGCCTGCGGATGCTCGGCGAGACGCCGATCGCGCTGCTCATCACCGTGCTTGCGGCGATGTGGCTGCTCGGGTGGCGGAGGAACAAGAGCCGGTCCCTCGTCGAATCGATCGTCGACTCCGCGCTCGGCCCGGTGTGCTCGATCGTCCTCATCACCGGGGCCGGCGGCATGTTCGGCGGGGTGCTGCGCGCCAGCGGCATCGGCGACTCGATCGCCGACTCCCTCTCCGCGCTCGGCCTGCCGGTCATCGTCGCCGGCTTCCTCATCGCCGCCATCGTCCGCGTCGCCCAGGGCTCGGCGACCGTGGCGCTGACGACGGCCGCCGCGCTCGTCCAGCCGATCGTCGTCGGCAATCCGGACTTCTCGAGCCTCCAGGTCGTCGCGATCGTCCTCGCCCTCGCCGCCGGATCCGTCTTCGCCAGCCACGTCAACGACTCGGGCTTCTGGCTCGTCTCCCGGTTCTTCGGCATGGACACGAAGACGACGCTGAAGACGTGGACGGTCGGGCAGGCGCTCCTCGGCATCGTCGGCTTCGCCTTGAGCCTCATCCTCTACGCAATCGTCAGCGCGTTCTGAGGCGCGCGGGCGTCAGCGCTCTGCTGCGCCGACTCTCACGTCCGCCGGGGCTCGCCGTCCCAGACCGAGGACATCTCGTCGTAGGCCTTCGCGACGATCTTCGCCATCGCCTGCCGGGCCCGGTCCGGCTCCTCCCCGCCGATCGCATCGGCGACGTCGAAGTGCCACTGGAGCGCGTCGGGGTGGGGGAACTGCGGCTGCAGCCCTTCCGCGGTGCGGCCGGCGAGGATCTCGGCGACGACGGTGTCGAACGACGCGAAAAGCTCATTGCCCCCGGCGCGCAGGACAGCGCGGTGGAACGCGGCATCGGCGTCGAGGAAGGCGCTCACGTCCCCGGTCCGCCCGGCCGCCCGCATCCGCGCGGCCAGTCGCATGATCTCCTCGGCCGCCTCGGCGTCGGCATAGGTCGCTGCGAGACCCGCGGCCTCGGGCTCGATCGCCACCCGCAGCTCGGTCAGGGACCGCAGCTGGCGGGCGGGACGGACCGCCATCCGCCAGCGGACGACGAGCGGATCGAGGATCGTCCACTCCGACATCGCGAGGATGACGAGACCGAGCCGGCGCACCGGTCGGACCATGCCGAGGGATTCGAGGACGCGCACGGCCTCCCGGATGACCGAGAGGGACACGTCGTAGCGGGCGCGCAGCTCCTCGGCCTTGACGACGACGCCCGGGGGCAGCGCCTCGGAGACGATGTCGCGTCCGATCGCCTCGACGACCTGCCCGTGGAGGTTCTCCCGCGCCGGCGGGTTCGCGTCGGCGGCCATCAGCCGCTCGAGACCACGTGGGCGCCCGCCGCGGGACCCGTCGTCCGCAGCGCTTCCTTGACTCCCCGCGTGGCCTGGAGGAGGACGGCGAGGTCGAGGGCGTGGTGGGCGTCGCGGGCGAGGAACCCGATCGTCGGTCCCGAGCCGCTGAGCAGGGGCAGGACCGCCCCGGCCTCGCGCCCGGCCTCGAGCACCTCGGCGAGTTCGGGCCGGAAGGACACCGCCGCCTCGGTGAGGTCGTTGCCGGCGGCGGCCGCGAGCGCGTCGACGTCACCGGCGGCGAGCGCCTTGAGCACCTCCGGAGGGACCTCGGCCGGGCCCGGGTCGGGGGTGAGTTCGTCGAAACGGCCGTAGACCTCAGGGGTCGAGAGCTGTCCCGCCGAGGTGGCCATCACCCAGTGGAAGGACCCGCGGGTGAGGACGGGGCTGAGCTTCTCCCCGCGGCCGTGACCGATCGCCGTGCCCCCGCGCAGGAGGAACGGGACGTCGGCGCCGATGTCGACGGCGAGGTCGGAGAGCACCTCGGTCTCGACTCCCCCGATGAGGTGGGCGGCGCCGGTCAGTGCCGCCGCGGCATCGGCGGAGCCGCCGCCCATCCCGCCGGAGACGGGCACCTGCTTGTCGATGACGATGTCGAGCCCGCGGAGTGCGTCGACGTCCCGTTCGCCTTCGAAGGTGCTGATGAGGAGGTCGACGGCACGGCGGGCGAGGTTCGTCTCCCCGCGCGGCACGGTGTCATCGGCGTAGCGTCCCTGGACGATGATCGCGCCCGTCCCGCCGGGGATGAGGGTGAGCGTCTCGGTGAGGTCGAGGGCCTGGAAGACCGTCGCGAGCTCGTGGTAGCCGTCCTCGCCGACTCCTCCGACGCCGAGGTGGACGTTGATCTTGCCCGGTGCGCGCACTCTCACCG
>NZ_SCMW01000049.1:0-30050 GCF_005502845.1 Brevibacterium sp. 2SA
GTCCCCGACAGATCGACCCCCTACCGGGCGAGGGACAGCGGCTCGGGCAGCCTCGGCGGATCCGGAAGCGGGCACACGACCACCGGCAGCACCGGCGAACGGCCCTACGCGATCCCGACCGGGTTCCCGAGCGTCCCCTTCGGCCGGCGACGCCACCCGGGACGACGCCGGTGAGCCGAAGCGTCGACGCGGACAGCGGCCGCGGTCCGCCGCCCCGGGACGAGACCGGTGAGCTGAGCAGTCCGCCCGTCACAGCCAGCCCGCTCCCCTGCTCAGCCGCAGCCGCAGCGGATCGATCCGGCTGAGGCGGTCGACCGCGGCCTCCCCCAGCTCGGCGGCGACGAGCTCGCTCACCGTCTCGACGAGCGCGAGCATCGGAGCGAGAGTGTCGGCCGGACCCGCCGCCCGGACCTCGGCAGTGAGCACCCGATCAGCCAGCGACGCCGCCGGGGAGAGCCACAGGTCGGTGAAGACGACGACGGTGAGGCCGAGTTCCTTCCCGATCCGCACCACCTCGGTGATCGCCGAATCATAGCGCCGGACATCGAGGACGACGAGGATGTCGCCGCGTTTGAGATCGAGGAGATCAGCGGCCGCGAGCAGCGGATTCGCGTGCACCCGAACGACCCCCGAACGCACCGAGCCGAGCTGCGCGTGGAAGATGTCGGCGATGTGGGCCGTGTACGTCGCGCCGACGAGGGCGACGCTGCGCTTGGGTTGGGCGAGGAGTTCGACGGTGCGCTCGAGCTCGTCGCCGATGACCGAGTCGAAGGTCTCATCGATGCCCGCGTGGAATGCCGTCCGCGCCGCATCGAACTCCGCCCCCTCCCCCGGGGCGAGCGCCTGCGAGAGGTTCGACTCCTCGCGCTCGCGCATCTCCGCCTTGAGGGCGTCCTGGAACTCCCGGTACCCGCTGAAGCCGAGCGTGCGGGCGAACCGCACGACCGAGGGTCCGCTGACACCGGCGGCGTGCGCGAGGTCGGCGATCGGCTCGAGCCCGGCGAACGGGTAGGCGGCAAGGACGGCGCGTGCGATCTTCTTCTCCGCCGGAGTCAGCCGGGACATCACCGCACGCAGGCTGATGGCCAGGCTCGGCCCGTCGTCCGTCATCGGTCCCTCTCCTTTGGAAATCGCCCTCGACTCCACCGCCCAGGCAGCACGATTCCCGCAGGTCACCGCCTCAACTATCGCTCCAGCATAGCGAGGCTCGACTGGGAATGGGGTGTCAGCTCATGACATACCCGTTGTCGACGATGAGGTTCTGTCCGGTCACCGCGCGGGAGTCCGGGGAGGCGAAGAAGACCACCGCCGAGGCGAACTCCTCCGGAGTCGTCACATGCCCGAGCGCACTGGCCTCAGCGATCCGGTCGAAGACCTCCTCCGTCGTCGCCGCCGACGCGTCCGTGGTCCGCAGGAGACCGCCCGAGACCATGTTGACCCGCACCCCGAGCGGCCCGAGATCCCGCGCGAACGTCCGGGTCAGCGCCAGCAGCGCCGCCTTCGCCGCGGTGTAGTCGTGGTACGGCACCACCGGGTTCTGGACGAGGTTCGAACCGATGTTGATGACCCGCCCCGAGCCGATCTCCCGGAACCCGCTCATCGCCGCCTGGACCGTGTTCATCGCCGAACCGACGGTGCCGCGGAACTGCGCGGAGAGGTCGGCGAAGTCGATCTCGTCCGCCGGCTGCCGCCCCTCGACGTCGAACGTGTAGTCCACGAGCGCACTGTTGACGACGGTGGACACGGGCATCCCGAACTCGGCGTGGGCGGCGTCGAACATCGCATCGACGGCACGGTCATCGGTGACATCGGCCTCGAGCGCCGCCGCACGTCCGCCGCGAGCCCGGATCGCCTCGGCGAGCTCCTCCGCGGCATCCGCGGAATAGCGGTAGTTGACGACGACCGCGGAGCCGACGTGAGCGAACGCCTTCGCGATCGCCGCCCCCAGGCCACGGCCGGCCCCGGTGACGAGGACGAGCTGCTCGTCGAGCGGCATGGCCGCGGTCGAGAAGGCCTGGGCATTGCTCATCGGGATTCTCCTTCGAAGGCCGGCAGGTGAGCGTCGCGAGTGCTCTGCAGCCAGCTTACCCATGACAGGTGAAGTCCGGGCGGTTGCACGGCAGAGTCACAGGAACGCCGGATCTCAGGAGCGCCGGGTCGCAGGACCGTGCGCGGGATGCCAATAGAATAGGACAAGACCACTGTTGTCCAATCCACCGTCCGCCCTGCAAGGAGGAGCCTATGGCCGAGATCGGCGCCAACCTCTCGATCGGAGTCCTCGCGGCCATCGTCGTGATCCTCATCTACGTGCTCGCCGCGAAGGTCGGCAAGTGGTATCCGGCGCCTGAGCACCGCGGCCCCGGCGGAGCGCAGCCCGGGCAGCCGGGTTACGGGCAGCCGGGCCAGCCCGGCTATGACCAGCAGGGATACGCCCAGCCAGGCTACGGCCAGCAGGGTTACGGCCAGCCGCCGACGCAGCAGCGGCGCCGGGACATGCGCGCCTACAGCGCCGACGAGGCCGAGACCCGGGTGATGTCGACGACCGAGGTCGATGAGAAGGCGACGACCGCCGAGCTCACGCAGAACATCGCCCACTCCGGTCAGATGATCGCGCAGAACCGGCGGGCGGCGACGGCCGGCAACGGCGACACGCTCGCGGTCTTCACGTACATCCTCGGCGCGGGTCTGCTCGCGGCCATCGCGTTCGTCTTCTTCAACAACCTCCTGCTGCCCGCCACGGTCGGCGCGCTCGTCGGCGCGATCATCTGCGTGGCGCTGGCCTCGACGTACACGCTCAGGAACCTCGACTTCTGGCCGGACAATTCGACGATCACGATCATCAACCTCGGCGTCGCCCTCGCCGCCGCTCTCGTCATGTACATCGGGGCCAGCCGCACCGAACGCGACCGGATGACCCTCAACTCGATCATGGACTCCCTCGATCCGCTGCCGCTGGGCGAGGGGTTCTCCGGCTTCATCACCGCGATCGGCGACCGCGTCGTCACGTTCTTCCAGACGTACGGCTTCCTCGGCTTCGTCTTCCTCCTCTTCATGGCCATCGGTGCGATCATCGTCTTCACGCTCGCCGCGAAGTCCCTCATCGACGTCATGGACTGGCGGATCTTCGCGCAGTTCGGCCACAACGTCACCGATCGGCCGATGGCGTACTCGCGCGCCGAGCGCTTCCAGTCCTCGAAGGTCTCGCACACCGTGACCTCGATCGTGCTCGCCGGCATCGCGGTCCTCGCCGCGACCGGCCTGCTCTACGACGGGTTCACGTGGTTCACGCGCTGAGCCGCACACAGCCCCGGGAGCCCAGGTGCCCGGGGCGGCAGACCAGGTGCGCGGCAGCCCCAGCACGCAGCCCCGGAACCGCGCCGCGACGGCACTGAGCACAGTCTCAGACACCGCGCGCTAGGATAGTCCCCGAACTTCCTCCGCCCGCCCTGCCCGCCAGGACGGCGGGCGCAGACGTCGACGAACGACCCGAAAAGGGATGAGAACCTCAATTGGCGAACGGCAACGCAACTTTCCGTCACTCGAATGTGGCTCTTCTCGGTCTGGCCGAGATCATCGCCCCCAACGTAGTGACCTCCCACGAATTCGACGAGCGCCTCGCCGATACTCTGACCACCCTCGGACTCCCGACCGGACTCCTCCAGCGCGTGGCAGGCGTTGACGCCCGCCGCAACTGGGATCGGCCGGCCGAGTTCGTCGCCGGGGCCGTGGCCGCCGGCAGGAAGGCCCTCGCCGAGGCGGGTGTCGAGCCGGATGCGATCGGGCTCATGGTCAACACCTCCGTCACCCGCGAGCACCTCGAGCCCTCGGTGGCCGTCGGCGTCCACGCCGGCATCGGCCTCGGGCCGCAGGCGATGAACTTCGACATCGCCAACGCGTGCCTCGGCTTCGTCAACGGGATGACCCTGGCCGCGAACATGATCGACGCCGGGCAGATCGACTACGCCCTCGTCGTCGCCGGGGAGGACGCCTCACGCGTTCAGGAGGCGACCCTGCGGCGGCTCACCCGCGACGGCATCACCCGTGAGGAGTACCTCAACGAGTTCGCCTCGCTCACGCTCGGCTCCGGGGCGGCCGCGGCCGTCATCGGCCCTGCGGATCGGCATCCGGAAGGCCACCGCATCCTCGGCGGGATCACCCGTGCGGCCACCCAGCACCATGAGCTGTGCGTGGGCGACCACAATGGGATGTTCACCGACACGAAGGGACTGCTCGCCGGCGGCATGGAGCTCGTCGTCGCCGCGTGGGAGGAAGCCCACGAGGACGGCTGGGACTGGCGGAACATGGACCGCTACGTCATGCACCAGGTCTCCGACGTCCACACGAACTCGATCACGAAGGCCGCCGGCCTCGACCCCGAGCGGATCCCCGTGACGTACCCCGAGCTCGGCAACGTCGGACCGGCGTCCCTGCCGATCACGCTCAGCCGTGAGGTCGACTCGCTCGAGAAGGGTGACCGCATCCTCTGCATGGGCGTCGGCTCCGGACTCAACACCGCAATGACCGAGATCGAGTGGTAGGACGTCGATGAACCACCCCGGCCGGCCGGCACTCCTTCCTCCGACGCTGCCCGAGTGGGATCCCGTGTGGTCCCGGATCGTCGACGTCGACACGGGCGACGGCGAGCATGCGTTCCACGTCCTCGACACCCTGGAGGCCCTGCGCGCCGAGGGGATCGAACCGACTGGGACGATCCTCGCCCTCCACGGCAACCCGACGTGGTCGTATCTGTGGCGCCGGCTCGCCGCGGCCACCGTCGACTCCGCGCTCTCCGGCGGGCGCGCGTGGCGGCTCATCGCCCCCGACCAGCTCGACATGGGGTTCTCCGAGCGTCTCACCCACGACGGGTTGCCGACCCCGCACGGCCCCGAGGTGCGCCGCATCTCCCAGCGCATCGCCGATTTCGATGCCGTCGTCACGACCCTCCTCGCCGAGGCGGCCGGCAGTTCCGCAGCCGACGCCGCACCCGATCCCGCCGAGGCGGGGCCACAGCATCCCGTCGTGACGATCGGCCATGACTGGGGCGGGGTCCTCTCGCTCGGATGGGCGGCCCGGAACACCGACCGGGTCGCGGCCGCGATCAGCCTCAACACCGCCGTCCACCAGCCTGAGGACGCACCGATCCCGGCCCCGCTGCGGGCCACCCTCGCCGGGCCCATGCTGCCGACGGCCACCGTCGTCACCGACGGCTTCCTCCGGGTCACGCTGCGCCTCGGCGAGCTCTCCCCCGAGGTCCGCGCGGCCTTCCGCGCGCCCTACGAGTCCGCGTCGCTGCGGCACGGGATCGGCGGGTTCGTCGCCGACATCCCCGTCGACGAGCGCCATCCCTCGCATGCCGAGCTGCAGCGCATCGGGGCGGACATCGCCGCCTTCGACCGTCCCGCGCTCCTCGTGTGGGGGCCGAAGGACCCGGTGTTCCTCGAGCGCTACCTCCGCGACCTCCGGGGACGCCTGCCGCAGGCCGATGTCCACCGCTTCGAGCTCGGCTCGCACCTCGTCAGCGAGGACTACGACGTGCCCGGGCTCGTCCTCGACTGGCTCTCCGCACAGTTCCCGACGGCCTCAGAAACGACACCGGCGCCCGAGGCGACACCGGACACGGCGCCGGCCCCGCGTCCGGTCACCGCGATCCTCGACGCGCGGGCCGAGGACGAGACGATCGCCTCGGTGGACTTCTCGCAGGATCCGGCTCAGCAGATCTCGTGGCGGCAGCTGTGGCATGTCACGACGAGCATCGCCCACGGCCTGCGCGATCTCGGCGTGCAGCCCGGCGACCGGGTGTCGATGCTCGTGCCGCCGGGCAACAACCTCACCGCCGCGCTCTACGCGTGCCTGAAGATCGGCGCGGTCGCCGTCGTCGCCGACGCCGGACTCGGCCCGCGCGGCATGACGCGGGCCGTCACCTCGGCGGATCCGCAGTGGATCATCGGGGAGCTGCCCGGACTCGGCCTCGCCCGGGCGTTCGGGTGGCCCGGGCGTCGGATCTCCGTCTCCCCGCTCGGCCCGCTGCAGCGCCGGCTCTTCCGCACCGAGACGAGCCTCACCGAGCTCGCGCGCACCCCGCACACCGGTGGCCTGCCGACGCCGACCGGCGCGGACGACGCCGCGATCCTCTTCACCTCCGGGTCGACGGGACCGGCGAAGGGCGTGCGCTACACGCACGCGGACATCGCAGCGCTGGCCGACGTCCTCAGCAGGGTCTTCGACGTGCGGGAGGGCACGGGTCTCGTTGCGGGATTCCCGCCGTTCGCCCTGCTCGGACCGGCCATCGGGGCCACCTCGGTGACGCCGGACATGTCCGTGACGAAGCCGAAGACGCTCACTGCGGCCGCGATCGCCGAAGCGATCATCGCCGGGGATGCGACGATGGTCTTCGCCTCCCCCGCCGCCTACCGCAACGTCGCCGCCACCGTGGGCGACCTCAACGCCGAGCAGCGGGCAGCGTGCGCGCAGGTCGAGCTCGTGCTCTCCGCCGGCGCTCCCGTCCCGCTCGATCTCATGGACGCGATCGCCGAGGTGTTCCCCGCGGCAGCGATCCACTCGCCTTACGGGATGACGGAGGGACTCCTCCTCACCGACATCGACCGTGAGGGGGTGGCCGCAGCGGCCGCCGGGGACGACCTCGGCGTGTGCGTGGGCACCCCGATCGACGGGGTCGAGCTCGCACTGGCCCCGATCGACGATTCGGGGAACTCCGCCGATGAGCTGCTCACGGGCACGGCTGCGCGGGGCCGCCTCGGCGAGTTCGTCGTCAGCGCCGCCCACCTGAAGTCCGGGTACGACAATCTCTGGCGCACGTCGGCGCAGGCGGCGCGCGATGGCCTCGGCGGGCGGACGTGGCATCGGACGAACGACATCGGGCACATCGACGACGCCGGTCGGGTGTGGCTCGAGGGACGACTGCAGCACGTCGTGACGACTCCGCGCGGGCCGGTGGGTCCCGGCGGGCTCGAAGCGCTCATCGACACGGACCCCGAGGTCAGCCGCAGCGCCGTCGTCGGGGTCGGCCCGGATGGAACCCAGGCGCTCGTCGCCGTGCTCGACGCCGAGGGGACTCCGCTGTCACCGGGGCTCGCCCCGCTCGACCTCTCCGCCCGGCTGCGCGCCCGGGTCGCCGAGGTCGACGGCCAGGATCTCGCGGCGGTGCTCGTCGCCCCGACGTTCCCCACCGACATCCGCCACAATTCGAAGATCGACCGGTCGCGGCTGGCCGCCTGGGCCGATCGCGTGCTCACCGGCGACGGCGTTCCCCGCCGCGTGTGAGTGCGGCCGCCCGGCAGTCTGCGAACACCGACCTGAGGAGCCTCATGAAGATCACCGTCACCGGAGCCTCGGGCCTGCTCGGCTCGTCCGTGGCCCGCATCCTCGTCGCCTCCGGTCACGCGGTGACGACGCTCCAGCGGCGGCCCTCGGAGGTCGACGGTGCCCGTGATGTGCTGGGCACGGTGACCGATCCGAACGCCGTCGCCGAGGCGGTCGCCGGGGCCGATGCGGTCATCCACCTCGCCGCGAAGGTGTCGCTGACCGGTGACCCGAGCGAGTTCGCGGCCGTCAACATCGGGGGCACTCGGACGCTCATCTCTGCGGCCCAGGCGGCGGGAGTGACGCGGTTCGTCCACATCTCGTCACCGTCGGTGGCGCACACCGGCGAGTCGATCGTCGGCGACGGTGCCGGCCCGGCCTCTCCCGACCATGCTCGCGGCGAGTACGCCCGGACGAAGGCCGCCGGGGAACGGCTCGCGCTGGCTGCCGATGCCGAGGACTTCCGGGTCCTCGTCCTCCGGCCGCACCTCATGTGGGGTCCCGGCGACGCACAACTGACTGAGCGCGTCATCGACCGGGCCCGGGCGGGCCGGATGCCGGTGCTCGGGTCGGGGGCCGCGCTCGTCGACACGCTCTTCGTCGACAATGCCGTCGAGGCGATCATCGCGGCGCTGACGGCCGTCGATGTCACGCACGGGGAGGCGCTCGTCGTCACGAACGGCCAGCCGCGTCCGATCGGCGAGCTGATGTCGCGGATCGCCATCGCCGGCGGGGCCACGGAGCCGCGGCTGCGGATTCCGGTGGCACCGGCATTGGTCGCCGGATCACTCGTCGAGCGGGTCTGGGACCTGTCCGACCACGACGACGAACCTCCGCTCACCCGGTTCCTCGCCGAACAGCTCTCGACCGCGCACTGGTTCGACCAGCGCCGGACGCAGGAGGTGCTGGACTGGACGCCGCGCGTGAGCATCGAAGAGGGCCTCGACCTCCTCGCCGCGCACTGTGCGCAGGAGGGCGCCGCCGAGCACGAGGATGCCACCCGCGCCTGAGCCGAACGCAGCGGGGACGGCACCGGCGGGTAGGCCTTGGCACCGGCGCGGAGCAGGACGGCACCGGCGGGTAGGCCTTGGCACCGGACCGTGGCACCGGCGTGCAGTGTGTCCTGGTGGCGGCATCGGCTCGTCGCCTCGGAGGCCGCGATCTCGGCTCGAATCCGCGTCACAGGTGACGACTGCACAATGGGTCCATGACTCCGACCGCCCCGTCACCGGTGATCCTGCTCGCAGGCGTTCCCGGCGCGGGCAAGACGGAGACGCTCAAGGAGGTCCGACGGCGAGCGCCGCGGCTGCGGGTCTCCGATCCGGAGACCGTGCGTGACGGGCTGCGTCGCCTCGCCCCCTGGCTGCCGTACACGCTGGGGCGTCCGATCGTCCACACGATCGCGCACGTGCTCGCGCTCTTCCGGATCCTCCGCCGAGGCGGTCCCCCGCTCATCGTCCACGACCCCGGGACTCGCCGGTGGAGCAGGCGGCTCTTCCTGCGTCTGGCGCGGCTGAGTCGGCGCCCGGCCATCGGCGTGTTCATCGACGTCGATCGCGATGTGGCGCTGCGCGGTCAGAAGAAGCGGTCGCGCATCGTCCGCGGTCCTGCCTTCGCCCGGCATTGGCGACGGTGGCTGGGCCTGCGCTCGCATCTCATCGCCGATGAGGAGCCGACGCCCGGGGAACGCTGGCCGCAGATCGTGCTGACGACGCGGGATCGCGCCGTCGACGATCTCCTCGCTCTCGTCAGTTCCTGAGGCGGAGTCGATGTCGGGACAGCACGCCCTCGCGGCGCAACATCATTCGCAGACGATGCCCGTTCAACGGGACTCGCGTGGGTCCTCACCGTGATAGTCCCCGGAGTCCTCGCCCTCATACGAGCTCGATTCCTCGCCTCGGTAGCCGGAGCCGGAGCCCTCGGCGTCGCGGGCATCGGCTTCGTCATCGAGAGCGCTCGAGGAGATCCCCGGCTGTCCGACGGGCGGAGCCTCGAGGGATGAACTCGTCGCTGATTCTTCGTGGGCATGGTCACCGGAGTTACCGTCAGTCTCGTCGCCTGCCTGCGCCGCATCCGCACCGTCGGCACGGTTTGCGCCGTCGGCCGAGGCGGCACCGTCGGCACGATCTGCGCCGTCGGCCGAGACGGCACCGGAGGCGCCTGCTGTCGCAGCACCCGCGCGACCCGGTGAGCTCGCGTCGTTGGTGACCCGGCCATCCGCGTCCGTCCGGCCCCCGGCGCTCTCGTCCCCATCGGCGCCCGCAGGCTGCTGTCCATCTGCTCTCGCAGCCTGCTGTCCATCGGCGTCGGCAGGTCGTTCGCCGTCGGCGCCCGCAGGCCGCTGTCCATCAGCCTCCGCAGGCAGCTCTCCGTCGCCTTCGCTGCCGGTCTCCTTCTTCAGCCGTTCGATGTCCTCGGACTCCTCCACGGCTGCGTCGTAGCCGTCGAGACTCACCCCCGCCTCGGCGGCGAGCTGGGCACGACGCTCCGCACGGGCCTGCGCGCGCTCCTCCTCGCTGAGCTTCGGCTTCGCGGTCTCGGCGTGCTGGCTCGGCCGCACCGCCTCCCAGATGAGGAGGACGACGACCATCGTCACCCCGACGATGCCGCCCATGATGAGCGACCCCCACGGGCGGGGCATCGAGAAGACGTCGGTGAAGATGTTGACGACGAAGAGCACGGCGACGCCGAGGATGAGAGCAACGAGATAGCGCATCTCCCCATTGTGCCCCGTGAGTCTGAGCAGATGAGGGAGGTCGCAGGTCACGGTTCGCACGCCCCGCCTCGGCGCCTCGATGTGCCATGCGTCACAATGGGGACATGAACGCGAAATACGATGACGTCATCGCAGAGATCTCGCAGGACCCGGGCGCCTTCTGGCTCACGCAGGCCACGGAGCTCATCGACTGGGTGAAGGAGCCGACCGAAGCCGTCGACGACTCGAACGCCCCGATCTACCGCTGGTTCCCCGACGGCGAACTCAACGTCGCCTACAACGCGCTCGACCGCCACGTCGCCGCCGGCCGCGGCGATCAGGCCGCGATCATCTACGACTCGCCCGTCACCGACACGGTCCGCACGATCACGTACGCACAGCTGCTCGACGAGGTCTCCCGCTTCGCGCGCGCCCTCTCCGACCGGGGCGTTGAGAAGGGCGACCGCGTCGTCATCTACATGCCGATGATCCCCGAGGCGGCCGTCGCGATGCTCGCGTGTGCGCGTCTCGGCGCGATCCACTCCGTCGTCTTCGGCGGGTTCGCCCCGGCCGAACTCGCCGTGCGCATCGACGACACCGCGCCGAAGGCGGTGATCTCCACCTCGGCGGGCGTCGAGCGCGGCCGGGTCCTCGAATACAAGCCGATGCTCGACGAGGCGATCGCCATCGCCGAGGCGAAACCCGAGTTCACCGTCATCGTCCAGCGTCCCGAGCACCAGGCCGAGATGGGTGAGACCGACCTCGACTACGCCGAGCTCCTGGCCTCCACCCCCGAGGGCATCGACCCGGTGACCGTGAAGTCGACCGACGAGCTCTACGTCCTCTACACCTCGGGCACGACGGGCAAGCCCAAGGGCATCGTCCGCGACTCAGGCGGCTACGCGGTCGCCCTGGCCTACTCGATGCCGAACATCTTCGGCCTCGCACCCGGGGACACGATGTTCACCGCCTCGGACGTGGGGTGGGTCGTCGGGCACTCCTACATCGTCTACGGTCCGCTGCTCGCCGGGGTCACCTCGGTGCTCTTCGAGGGCAAGCCGATCGGCACCCCGGATGCGGGCACGTTCTTCCGCATCATCGACGACCACGACGTCAACGTCCACTTCACGGCGCCGACGGCGATGCGCGTCGTCCGCAAGGAGGATCCCGACGGGGCGCTGATGAGGAAGTACGACCTCTCCTCCCTCCGGGCGTCGTTCCTCGCCGGTGAGCGGCTCGACCCGGACACGTACGAATGGACGACGTCGAAGCTCGCCGAGGCGACCGGTCGTGACATCCCCGTCGTCGACAACTGGTGGCAGACGGAGACGGGGTGGCCGATCGCGGCGAACCCGCTCGGCCTCACGCAGTTCCCCCTCAAGCCGGGGTCCCCGACGAAGCCGGTGCCGGGCTATCAGATCGAGGTCGTCGATCCCGGCGGCGCCCCGGTGCCCGCTGGCCAGGAGGGGCTCATCGTCATGAAGCTGCCCCTGCCACCGGGGACGATGGCGACGGTGTGGGGCGACGATTCGCGGTTCGTCTCCTCGTACCTCGCCGCATTCGACGGCTACTACCTCACCGGCGACTCCGGCTACCTCGACGAGGACGGGTACGTCTTCGTCATGGGCCGCACCGACGATGTCATCAACGTCGCCGGCCACCGGCTCTCGACGGGAGTGATGGAGGCCGTCATCGCCTCCCACCCGGCCGTCACCGAGGCGGCGGTCATCGGCGTCCACGATGACACGAAGGGGCAGAGTCCGCGGGCGCTCGTCGTCCTCGGTGATTCCGCCGAGGCGGTCGATGCGGAGGAGATCAAGTCCGAGCTCGTCGCAATGGTGCGTCGGGAGATCGGGCCGGTCGCCGCATTCCGCGAGGTCGACATCGTCTCCGCGCTGCCGAAGACCCGGTCGGGCAAGATCCTGCGCAAGACGATGCGCGAGATGGCCGACGGCGCCGAGAACCCCGCGGTGCCCTCGACGATCGAGGACCGCACCGTGCTCGACGACCTCGAGGCCGTGCTGCGCCGCAGCTGATCGAGCGCGCCGGGTTCATCGAGTGCGCCGGGCTGCCGGTGGTGGCGGGGCTGCTCGAGTGCGCCGGGTTCATCGAGTGTGCCGGGTTTATCGAGTGTGCCGGGGCTGCCGGTGGTGGCGAGGTGCGCCTGGTGGAGGGCGCGGGCCTGCTCGTCGAGGTCGAGGCCATGATGCAGCGCGGCGGCTCGATTGTGCGCCGCGTTGAGGGCGGCGGCCGGGAACCTGCGCCACATCGTCGACGGCGGCCGGAAATCTGCGCCACATTCAGGGCGGCGGCTCAGATTGTGCGCCACATCGAGGGTGAGAATCGCGCAGATTTCACCCTCGATGTGGCGCACAATCGCCGTGGAGCTTCCGCAGACCGCCGGGCCGGTCTGAGCGAGGTCAGTCGTCGCGACGCTTGCCGGCCTCGAAGCCCTTCTCGAAACCGTCGGCGAAGCCCCGTTCGTAGGCGCCGTCGCGTTCTCGGCCGCGCTCGCCGCGCGCGCCGCGGACGAACTGTGCGAAGAACTCGCGGGGGTCCCAGTCGACGTCGGGGCCGCACCCCGAGTCGGAGTCTCCGCGTCCGCGCGCTCCGCCACGGTCACCCGGACGGCTGCGGTCGGCGCCGGGTCCGAAACCGTCGCGCCCACCACGGCTGCGCCGCCCGTGGCCGCCGAAGCCCCGACTCGGCCCGAAACCCCGTGAGGGATCGAAGCCGCGCGAGGAGTCGAAACCGCGCGAGGAGTCGAAGCCGCGACGGCGGGCGAACTCGCGCATGCGGTCGCGGACCTCGCGGATGTCCTCCTCGTCGGGGCGGAGTTCGTCGACGATCTTCGTCAGCGTCGCGATCATGGCCGCGACCTCGTCATCACTGAGAACCTCCTCGACGCGCGCGCTGACACGGTCACGCAGCGCGCGGACCTGGGCACGGATCTCGGCTTCGCGTGTGGCCTCAGCGGCGGACTCGGACTCCGCAGCATCATCGATCCAGGCATCACCGGCCACGATGTCGTCGGTGCGCCGATTGCGCCGCGCCCGTCTCCGCAGATCCGCAACGTCGCGCGGATCGATGTCGGCGTCGTCCATCGCCGAGAAGAAATCCCGCCGCAGGGTTCTGCCGACCTGTCGAAGAAGATCGGCGAGCTGCGGCGCCTCGTCGCTCACCTCGTGGTCGATGGGCCGATCACCCGCGTCGACGTTCGTGCCGTCGACGCTCTTGCCGTCGACGTTCGTGCCGTCGACGACGTTCGCCTCACCTGGCTCGGCGGCGTCCGCTTCGGACGAGTCGGCCTCACCACGCGCGCGGCGTGTGCCTGCTGCCTCGGTGCTGTCGGTGTCGCGTCGGTCGTCACGGGCGGCGCCTGCCGCCTCGGTGCCGTCGGTCTCACGGCGGTCGTCACGATCATTGTCATTGTCAAAGCTGTGTGGGGTGGACATGTCATCTCCTTTACTTGTTATCTGACATGTATATGTATAGTCACATGTATTCCCAAAGCATGTCAAGGGACATGTAAAATCGAGGCATGGACACCACCGACAAGATCGCCGAGGCGCTCACCAAGCTCCAATGGAGGCGCGGCCTCCGCGGATTCGCGGGCCCCGGCGGACCTGGCGGACGCTCGGGAGGTCCCGGCGGCCGCCACGGCCGACAGCACGGCGGACCGTTCGGCAAGGACGGGCTCTTCGGCGAGAACGGCCCCTTCGGCGACGGCGGACCGTTCGGTGACAGCGGTCCCTTCGGCAAGGACGGACCGTTCGGCAACCACTTCACCGACACGGACGGCTCCGGTCACGGGGAGACCGTCGGACGCGACGAGTGGCGGGAGTGGGCACGCCGCCTGGGCGGTCGCCTCGGCGGGCGCGCCCAGCTGCGTCTGCTCATCGCCCTCGCCCAGGTGGGGCACGCGATCGGCGTCAGCGCCCTCGGCGAGGCGATCGGCGTCGATCAGCCTCGCGCTTCGCGCCTCGTCGCGCAGGGCGTCGAACTCGACCTCCTGCGCAGGGAGGCCGACCCCGACGACGCCAGGCGCACGCTCATCGCGCTCACCGACAAGGGCCGGGCGATCACGAACCGCTTCCTCGGTGCGCAGAAGGCCAGCGTCGACGTCGCTCTCGACTCGTTCACCGACGAGGAGAAGGAGACTCTCGCGAACCTCCTCACCCGCCTCGCCGACGCCTGGCCGAAGTAGGATCGCTTCGGCCACGCGAGCACTCCAGCCCGGTCACGCCTCGGCGAGGGCCTTGAGCCTCTCGAGCGAGGCGCGCAGGCTCTCCGACGTCGTCGACTGCGCACGCGGCAGCCGCTTCGGGTCGCGCAGCTCCGTCCAGTCGTAGGTGTGGCGCACGAGCACCGAACCCTGACCTGCCGGCTCGAGCTCCCATCTCCAGACGTGCCCGAGCATCGGCTGACCCACCTCGGCGGGCTTCCACGCGATCCGCCGCCCCTCCTCGAAGTCGACGACGTGGTTCTCCCGATCGACGCCCTTCGTCAGCGTCGTGATGAACGTGGCCCCGGTGCCGGTGATGCGCTGACCGGGCGCCGCCTCGCCGAGGTTGTCGTTGCCGTCCCAGTCCGGCTGCCGGGAGGGATCGGCGATGAGTTCGAAGACCTCGGCCGCGGGCGCAGCGATGGTGATCTCTGCCGTGACGACCTTGAGCGCGGGGTCGATCGTGTCGAAGACGGAATCGTCGGCGGATGTCGTGGAGTCGGTCATGGGCGTCCTCTCGTCGATGAGTCTGCCGCAGCGGCAGCCGCTTTCAGACTACTCTGCGACGTCGCCTCAGTCCTCGATCGCGCGGTCCTGCCGGTCGGCTCGGGCCGCCTCGGTGCTGAAGCGGGTGAAGAGACGTGAGGAGTCGCTGGAGAGCGTGAGCAGGACACCGACCTGCAGGGCGATCGTCATGAGCGAGTAGAAGTTCGTCTCGACGTCGCTGTCGCCGGTGAAGAAGTTCGTCATCGAGACGATGACGGAGAACGTCGACAGCGCGAGGATCCACAGCCGGGCGCGGTTGCTGCCGCGGAAGACGGCGATGCTCGCGATCACCTGGATGATGCCGATGAGCAGGCTGATCCCGATGAGGATGCCGGCGACGATCCGGGCGACCTCCTCGTCGGAGAGCCCGCCGGCGTCACCCTCGACACCGGCGACCGCTGCGCGCACGCTCCCCCAGTCGGTGAAGGTGCTCGCGACGTCCCAGGCCTGGAAGATGAGGAGCACGAGGACGAGGGCGGCGCCGATGAGGGTCTGCAGCGGGCGCTTGCTCCACAGCGTCCGGGCGACGTCGGAGACCGTGTGCGACTGGTTGTAGATCTGTGTGGCGTCGAGCGCGAGGTCGAGACGATCGGGGTAGTCGGACGAATCGGTCGTGACGCTGTCGAGATCGAGGATGGGCAGATTGCTGTCGGTGATGATCGCGTCGCCGCCGCCGTTGCGCGAGTGGTATCCGGTGGAGAAATCCTTGATGACGTCGACGGTCACCGACGGTTCGGCCTCGGTCACGGTCTTGACGATGTAGTCGCGTTCGACGTCGGTGTTCTCTTCGATCTTGTGGGTGATCTGCAGAGTGAAGAGCGAGAGGCCGACGCTCTTGTCATACGTGCCCGCGGCAAGCCAGCCGACCTGATATCCGCCGGGCAGCAGCCACCCCTTGGGCGTCTTCCAGAAGCGGACGTGGTGCCGCTGACCCGGGTCGCCGTCGACCTCCTGCTGATAGGCGAAGTCCTGTCTCCGCCCGAAGAGGAGCAGCGGGGAGACCGGGGCCTCCGGGTAGCTCTTCTTCGTCAGCGTCGATTTGATGATTCCCCACGTCGAGGCGGCGGTGATCTCGTCGGCCAGCGTCCACCCGGCTGCTTTCATCGCGTGGTGGATCTGCGCTTCGTCGCCCTTGAACGCGAGATTGACGGGATCGCCGAGGAGGCCGTCGGACGTCCGCGCCCGCCCGATGAAGTAGTTGGGAACGTAGATCTGCGTGAGGATCCGGTGCAGCCGGGGCAGGGTGAGGTAGGAGATGACCACCCAGAAGGCGAGCAGGGTGAGCAGCTGCCACCAACCCAGGCTGAATCCCTTGATGAGGATGAGGATGGCGAGGAACGTCGAGGCGGCTCCGCCGAAGAGGAAGAAGAAGTAGTCGAGGATGCCGGTGACGGTGTGTCTGTTCCGGCGGAAGGTGAATGGCTGCCGACGCCTGCCCCGATCATGGCTGTCGGGGGTCCCGGGGGTGGGATCCGGTGCCGCGGTGTCTGACGTCATGGGCCAATTGTAGGGATCACACGTCCGCTGCGGGAGACAAGGAAGCATACCGATGACGCCGAGGTGACCCGCCGACCGGCTGTGCGTCCCGCCGCCGGTCGGCGGGCTGTGCGCTGCCGCTGGGTGCGATCGCGACTCCCAGCTCACTCGACCTCACTGGGTGCGACGTCGCCGCAGTCCCGCGTCAGCTGTCGCGGCGATCCGCGGGTCGATGTCGCGGCTCAGCCGCGCGATGAGGCCGTCGCTGAGCGGTCCCGGGATCTCGAGGAGCACTTGGAGGACCTGGAAGCGCTCATGCGGGTCGGAGGATTCGCTGCGCTCGTGCAGCTCGACCATGATCCATCCGGTCACGGAGCCTGGTGCGCTCCTCGAGTCGTGGCTGTCCTCGCCGTAGTAGCCGCCGAGGAGTTCGGCCGCCTCGACGTCGGTGTCATCTCCCATCGCCATGTCCATGAGGGCAGAGGCGACGAGCGGGTCGCGCTGCCGGCCCAGGGCGAGGGTCGCGAGAGTCCTCACCTGAGCATCGTCGTCGGTCAGGCCGGAGCGCAGTGCCGCGACGAGGTCATCGGTGATGACGGTGCCGAGGTCATCCGCCGAGGTGGTCCTCGCGATCTCGTCGAGGGCCCGGATGGCATTGCGTCGTCGTGCGGCATCGGCCGAATCGAGTCCGACGATGAGGTGCGGGACGGCCGCGGGGGCCGACTGCGCGAGCGCCCATCGCATGGCTCCGGCGACATTGAGCACGGACTCGTCGAGGACCGCCGCGACCAGGGTCTCGACGGGCACTCCCCCGTCGACCCCGACGCCGAGCGCGGCCTTGTGGCGCTGGATGGCATCACGGGATTCGAGTGAGCGCATGAGGTCGATCGCCGCGAGCAGACCGTCGCCATCGGTGAGACCGACCCGGTCGATCCGCTCGAGGTGGTCGAGGAGGGCCTGTTCCGCGGCGATCCGGGACCGCGTTGCCGCGATGAGGCGGGTGACGAGCTCTCCGGCACCGAACGAGGGGTCGTCGAGGACTGCGCCGACGTCGGACAGCGACATCCCCAGCTTCCGCAGTCCCTCGATGTGGAAGATGCGGCCGATGTCGGCGGCGGAGTAGTCGCGGTAGCCGCTCGACGTCCGCTCGCTCGGGGCGAGAAGTCCGAGCGATTCGTAGTGTCTGAGCATGCGAGCGCTCACTCCCGACCTCCGGGACACCTCACCGATGCGCATCCGCACCTCGCTTTCCCCTCAGACGCAGAGAATGTCAGAGACCCGGGCTCGCGGACACGGGCTCGCGGCCGCCGAGTCCACCCCCTCGACAGCTCTTCGGGTTCATGCCGCCGACCCGTTGTCGGACCTGCGCCGCTGCTCGCAGCGACACCACGCGCAGACCTGACGATCGGAGGAAGGAGTCCGAGCCGCCGGCTCCGCGGGCGAGACCGTGCTTGCCCCACACAGTATTGCCCGCAGGCGACCGACCCTTCCCAAAATCGGTCTACGCCGACGCCTCGGACCCCAGTGCGACCACCCGCTTGGCCTCGTTCAAGGCGTGAGCGAAGCCGGCGTCGGGGTCATGGAACATCTCGACCGTCGCCAGAGCGTGTGCCCGCACTGTTTCTTCCTCTGCCTCCACACTGCCATCCACCACTGACACGACATCCTCACCCAGGGACACCAGCGCCCTGCTCAGACTCTTCTGCATCTCGACATCACCGCGCCCCAACTGTGTGACCAGGAACGATGCCAGTTCGTGACGACTCTCACCCGGTACCAGCGCAACCGCGGACCTCCACGCACTGCGGGCCACCTCGGCGTCGGGATGAGCGATGAGATCGACACCGATGACGGCAGGATCCATCGCCGCCCAGGCGCGGCGGTCCCCGATCTTCGACAGCGTGTGCAGGGCCTGACTCCGGGCCTGCGGGGTCTCCGACTCGAGTTCGGCGATGAGCCGGGCGACGACGGGGCCGGGCGACAGCCGCGTCAGGGCCCACGTGAGCATGTCGCGGACGAAGAAGTCGGACTCGGCGCGACTGCGTTCGATGAGGACGTCGAGGAAGCAGTCGTCCGCCTCGGTGCCGATGGCGAGCGCGGCCTGCAGCCGCTGCTGCGCCGGGCCCGAGCGCAGCGCCCGGGTGAGCTGTGGATGGGTCGGTTGTCTGGTCATGTCATCCACCTCCTTCGCTTCCCACTCAAGACCCTGACAGCGTGTCAAGGTCAAGCGCCGGCGTGGATGCGGCGGATGCGGCTCCTGCCGATGCGGGTCCTACCGATGCGGCTCCCGCCGACCCTGCGCGGATGCGGCGCCCGTGGGCCCGGCCACCGCCGGCACGGTCGCGGTCGCGGCGCACGCCGACCCGGACGCAGCGACTGCGGTGCACTGCGGCCGCCCGAGACCGACCCCGGCTTAGAATCGGAGGGCATCGCCACACCATCTCCGCCCAGGACGGTCGCCCGCACTTCCGCACAGGAGCAACCCGTGGACAAGATCGATCTCAAGAAGACCCTGCCGAGCTATCGCGCCCGCCGCGGCGAATTCGACGTCATCGAGGTGCCGCCTCGGGCCTACCTCATGATCAGCGGCCACGGCGACCCGAACAGCTCGCCCGAGTTCACCTCGGCGGTCGAATCCCTCTACCCGCTGGCGTATGCGCTGAAGTTCTTCAGCAAGCGCGAGCTCGACCGCGACTACGTCGTCCCACCGCTCGAGGGACTGTGGTGGGCCGAGGACATGAGCGCCTTCACCACGGCCCGGGACAAGTCCGCCTGGGACTTCACCCTCCTGCTCCTCGTCCCCGACTGGCTCGATCGCGCGCAGATCGCCCAAGTCGCCGAGGCGGTCGATCGGAAGAACGCTCCGCCGCGACTGCGTGACGTCCGGTTCGAGACCCTCGACGAGGGGACGTGCGTCCAGACGCTTCACATCGGGCCCTTCGACGCCGAGGCCGAGGTGCTCGCTCACCTCCACGACGAGGTCATCCCCGACGCCGGTCTGACGATGACCGGCAGGCATCATGAGATCTACCTCAGTGACTTCCGGCGGACGGCGCCGGACCGGCTGCGCACGATCCTCCGCCAGCCCGTAAGAAGAAAGTCCGCGCGACGCCGATCCGAACCACGCTGAGATCACTCCCACACCAAGGGATTCGTGACCTTCCTGTGACAAAAACCACGGCGTGGTCACATTGGCCCTTAAGTTTGTTGCATTATCGTTATATTCATGCCTCGACAGACTCGACACCGCAAGGGACGCCGGTCCCCGCTCGTCGGTGCCCTGATCGGCCTCGGAGCAGCAGCGGCGGCGTTGGCGATCGCCGCTGTCGTCATCATCAACGCGCCCGTGTCCTTCGGCTCGACGACGATCAGGCAGATGCAGATGTCCTCCGTCCAGCAGCTCAATCAGCAGCAGATCGACAACGCCCGCCTCATCATCGCCGTCGGTCGCGGCGGCGGCTTCGACGACGAGGCGATCCGGATCGCACTCATGACCGCGCTCCAGGAGTCCTCGCTGCGCAACATCGACTACGGCGACCGCGATTCCGTCGGACTCTTCCAGCAACGGCCCTCGCAGGGCTGGGGCGAGCCGAGCGAACTCACCGATCGCGTCTTCGCGACGAAGTCGTTCTACGGCATCAATCCCGAGGTCCACAACCCGGGCCTCGACCAGATCGAGAACTGGCATCGGATGACGCCCACCGAGGCGGCGCAGGCCGTGCAGCGGTCGGCCTACCCGGATGCGTACGGCCAGTGGGAGACGCTGGCCGACGACCTCATCGGCACCCAGACGGACGTCGAAGCGCTGCCCTGACTACACTGGCCGGGTGAAACTCAGCACCGCATTCCCCGCCATCGCTTCTGCCACCACTGCAGCCCTGCTCGTCAGCGGCTGCTCGATCCTGCCCGGCACCGCCGACGACCAGGCCGGCGGCAACTATCCGCAGACGATCGATTCGCCCTACGGCACCACCGAGATCCCCGAGCAGCCGACGACTGTCGCCGTGACCAGCTCCGTCGACCTCGACATCGCTCTGTCCCTCGGCGTCGATCCCGTCCTCGCCCCGGCCGCCACCGCGGACGACAGCGGCCTCTCCTCTTGGGCGACCACCGCCCTCAAGGACAAGGGGCTCGACGCTCCGGCCACCTACGACGCCGTCGACGGCCCTGACCTCGACGCCCTGAAGAAGGCCGCTCCCGACGTCATCCTCGCCACCGGTCTCGACTCCGCCGAAGCGGACTATGATGCGCTGTCGCAGATCGCCCCCGTCGTCGCCTCGGCGCCGGATGACACATGGACCGATCGCACCGCCGCCGTCGCCACAGCCCTCGACCGGGCGGACGCGGCGAAGACGGTCGTCGATGACATCGCCGCGTCCGCCGAGGACATCGCCTCGAGCCACCTCGAGTTCGAGGACACCACCTACACGTTCGCGAACGTCGAGAAGTCCTCGGTCGACTACCTCTCCTACGACGGCAGCGACAGCAGCTTCTTCACCGGCCTCGGCCTGCTGCCGTCCACCTCGGCGAAGGAGTACACCGCGGAGGAGCACGAGGTGAAGAAGTCCCAGATCGACAGCCTCGACGCCGATGTCCTCTTCATCCACTTCCCCGACAAGGGCAAGGGCCTGTTCGACAAGGCCGACCTCGCCGACCCGTTCTACCGCGAGGTCAAGGTCATCCGCGGCAAGCACTACGCGATCCTCGACGACGACGAGTTCACCGCACTGACGAACCTCTCGCCCCTGAGCTACCCGTGGCTGCTCGACGACCTTCCCGACGCCATCGGCACGGCCGAACAGGGCGAGGCCTAGGCGCAGTTCCCCCGGACCGTCACGGATCCTGCGCGTTCAGTCCCGACCCAGGATCTCGCCGAGGCGGTGCATCGCCTCGCGGTAGCCTTCCGGATTCGGGCCGGCGAAGTTGAGCCTGACGTACGGCGCCGAGGGCTCGGCGGGGAAGAGCTCGGTGCCGCCGGTGACGAGCACACCGCGCGCGGCCGCCTCGGCGACGAATGATCCCACGTCGGTGCCCTCCGGCAGCCGGCCCCAGACATTCAGCCCACCCTGCGGCACATGGTCGACCGCGATCCGGTCGGCCTCGGTGCGGATAGCCGTGAGCAGTGCATCCCGCCGCTCACCGAGGCGGCGGCCGAGGCCGCGGACGTGCGTGCGCCACGCCGGTCGGGTGACGACGTCGAGGGCGGCGGCCTGGAGGAGCGGACTGACGTACATCGATTCGGCCTGCACATCGGCGCGGATGCGATCGCGTGCAGGTCCGCGGGCGATGACGGCGGCCACCCGCACCGCCGGGGACACGCTCTTCGTCAGCGACCGCACGTAGACGATGTGGCCGTTCGCGTCATCGCCGATGAGCGGGACCGACTCCGCATCGATCCCGAAGTCGTGGGCCCAGTCGTCCTCGATGAGGAACGCCCGGCGGTCGGCGACGACCTCGAGGACGCGCGCCCGCAGCTCCGGCGACCACTGGACGCCGGTCGGATTCGTGAAGTTCGGCTGGGCGTAGAACGCGGTGGCGCCCGTCCGCTCGAGTGCCTCGGCGACGACCTCCGGGTCAGGTCCGCTCGGCCCTGTCGGCACCGGCACGAGCGTGACACCGGACCGGCGAGCTGCGGTGATGAGTCCCCAATAGGTGGGCGATTCGACGACGAGCGGTCTTCCGGCCCCGACGAGCGATCGCAGGACCGACCCGAGCCCGGTCTGGCTGCCCGGCACGATCGTCACATCCGCGGCGCTCGGCGGTGAGGCGGCGCCGTAGTCGGAGACCTCCGCGGCGAACCAGGCCTGCAGATCGGGCAGGCCCGCAGACGGTCCCCGGCGCAGGGCGTCCTCCGACCGCGACGCACGACCGAAGGCGGCCCGGACGAGAGTGCGCGGCAGCAGACCCGCCTCCGGATAGCCGTCGTTGAGGGCGAACTGGTCGTGGCTCGAGTCCCGCAGCGGTGCAGCGGCGGCCGGGACATAATCCTGCGGCCCGAGCGTCCCCGTCTGCCAGCTGAGGTCCGGTGCCGCGAACGAGCGGTGACCGCGCACAAACGTTCCCACGCCCGGTCGCGACTCGACGAGTCCGCGGCGGGCAAGGCTCGCCAGCGCCTTCTGCACCGTCACGGGCGAGGCCTCGTACTGCCTGACGAGCTCCCGCGACGACGGCAGCCGATCACCGGCCGAGGCGTCAGCGACCCACCGGGAGAGTTCCGCAGCGATCCGCGAACTGCTATCGTGTTGCATGAAGGACAATAATAGCGCTACTGCTTCCAGCCGCCAACCGCTACACACCAGGTCCGCGGGAGCGGGACTCCTGTGGGGCCTGCTCGGCGTCGCCGCGTTCTCCTTCACCGTGCCGCTCACCCGCATCGCCGCAGAACCCGGGACCCTGTCCCCGCTGTTCATCGGTGCCGGCCGCGCCGCCGTCGCTTCCGTTCTCGCCGGCCTGCTCCTCCTCGTCGCCTGGAGGCGTACCCGCCGAGGCGGTTCATCGATCCGCGCTCACCGTCCCGGACCGTCCGCCGCGGACGGGTCGGGAGCGTTGCCAGCGCAACTGCCGACGCTCCCCCGCCCGAGCGTGTCCCAGGGCCTGCGTCTGCTCGTCGTCGCCGGAGGCGTCGTCCTCGGCTTCCCTCTCCTCACCTCCTATGCGCTCACCCAGACACCGGCCAGTCATGGCGCAATCGTCATCGCCCTCCTGCCCGCGGTCACGGCCGCGGTGGCGGTGCTGCGCACGAAGGAGCGGACGAGCCCGCTGTTCTGGGTGCTGGCAGGCCTGAGCGCCGTTCTCGCCGTCGTCTTCGCGATCGTTCAGGGCGCGGATCTCGGCGGCATCCAGCCGGCCGATCTCCTCCTCTTCGCCGCCGTCTGCGCCGCAGCGATCGGCTACGCCGAGGGCGGTGTGCTCGCACGTGAACTCGGTGCCTGGCAGACGATCTCGTGGGCGCTCGTCCTCTCGGCCCCGGTGACACTCACCCTGACGATCATCGCGATCGTCGAACAGCCGCCCACCGGCACCGTCGGGCAGTGGGGATCCTTCGCCTACCTGTGCGTGATCAGCATGTTCCTCGGCTTCTTCGCGTGGTATCGAGGGCTCGCGATCGGCCCGATGGCGCAGGTCTCCCAGATCCAACTCGTCCAGCCGGTCATGTCGATCGCTTGGGCGGCTCTTCTCCTCGGTGAGCACCTCGACGTGCCGACGATCCTCTGCGGCACCGCGGTCATCGCCAGTGCCGCACTCACGGTGCGCACACGGCTGCGCTCATGATCGCCGTCATCGTCCTCGGGGTCACGATCGTCGTCTTCACGATCGGGCGACTCGCCTGTCCCCCGCATGACCGGCTGCCGATGCGGTGCCTCGATGCCGCGGCACTCGTCGGCACCTTAGTGCGGGGTGCGCGCGTCCTCGCAGCGGCAGGCCCGCTCTCCACGCTGACGGCCGCCGACGGCACTCGCATCACGGGAGACACCCCTTATCCTCGTCGGCCGGACGACCCCGACGCCGAGGACGATGGGAACAGGTGAGGGGCCGATTGGCCGCCTCGGCGCGCTGGATCCGGCCGGTGCAGCGGCACGGTCGGCCGCCTCGGCGAGCGTCGCTTCGGTTGAGGGACCGCACAGCTGTTGCGGTAACCTCAGTCCATGGCTGCCTCCTCTGATTCCGTCCCGGTCAACGCCGACGTCGAGGCCCTGCTGCGCGATCCCGAGGGCAACCTCGAAGCCATCTCCGAGACCGCCGACCTCTTCAAGGCGCTCGCGACTCCGTCCCGGCTCAAGATGCTCCTCGTCCTCGCGCACGGCGAGGCGACGGTGACGCACATCGTCGACTCGACGGGCCTGTCGCAGCCGCTCGTGTCCCAGCACCTCAAGTTCCTCCGCGGGCTCCACCTCGTCGGGGTCAACCGCGTCGGCCGGGAGGCGTACTACTCGCTCAAGGACGCCCATGTCGCCCACATCATCCTCGACGCGATCGCCCACACCGTCGAAGGCCACGAGCACTGAGCCTCCGCACCTCGGCCGGTCGCGTGAGCCCCGCGCCGACCCTCAGCTGAGGTGGTCGAGGACCCGGTCGAGCGCCTCGGCGGTCCGGTCGGCACCGACGGCCAGGGACAGGCGCACGGAACGCCAGCCGTCCACGGAATCGAAGTCGTCACCCGGGGCGAAGGCGACGCCCGTGGCCTGGAGGATGTCCTCGCACCAGTCGGTCGCCGTCGCGAACCGGCCCCGCGAGCGGGCGAGGATGTCGTCGATGCGCGCGTACATGTAGAACGCGCCGTCGGGCGGGGCCATGTCGGTGAACCCGAGGTCATCGGTTGCGGCGAGGACATGGTCCCGGGCGCGCGCGAACGAGGCGACGGCGGCCTCGCATTCGGCATAGGATTCGGGGTCGAAGGCGGCCAGGGCGGCGTATTGGGCGGGGACCGGGGCGCACAGGGCGAGGTTGCCGGTGACGTTCGTCGCGGCGGTGACGAGGCGTTCGGGCAGGATCGCCCACCCCAGCCGCCACCCGGTCATCGCCCAGTACTTCGAGAACGACGAGATGACGATCGCCTCGTCGTCGTGGGCGAGCGCGGTCTCCCCGGGCGTGCCGATGTAGCTGATGCCGTGGTAGATCTCGTCGGAGATCACCTGGACGTCGTGGTCGCGGCACCAGCTGATGAGTTCGCCGAGGTGGTCGGCCCCGATCATCGTCCCCGTCGGATTCGCGGGCGAGGCGAGCATGAGGCCGGCCAGCGGAGCCTCGGCGTGGGCCTGTTCGAGGAGGTCGACGGTCGGCTGGTAGCCGTGGTCGACTCCGCAGTCGAGTTCGACGATGTCAGCGCCGAGGGCGGCGAGGATGTTCTTGTACGCGCCGTAGCCCGGGCGGGCCACGGCCACCCGGTCGCCGACGTCGAAGCACGTGAGGAACACCGTCTGGAAGGCGCCGGAGGATCCCGTCGTCACCTGGATCCGCTCGATCGGGATGTCGACGCCGTACCAGTCCTGGTAATGCCCGGCGATCGCCTCCCTCAGGTCGGGGATGCCGAAGATCGCCGAGTAGCCGAGGTTCGTGCCGTCGGTCAGTGCCTCGGCCGCCCGCCGTTTGACCGGGCTCGGGGCGCCCTGCGTCGGTTCGCCGAGGCACATCGCGATCGCGTCGCGTCCCTCCCGCTGCATCTGCTGGACCTTGGCGACGATGTTCATCGCGGCGAACGGACGGACGCGGCCGGCCCGTTCGGAGACGTGGAGGCTCGGGGTGTGGTCGATGGTCATCGTCGGTTCGCTTCCTTCGGGGTCGCCGGTGCGGGGGTGGCCGTCGCCTCGGTGGGCTGGCGCGCGGTATCGGCCGGTGCGGGAGCACCCGTGTCCGCCAGTTCATGGGAACCGGCTGCGTCGGCGGCAGAGTCCGTCGCCTCGGTGGTCCTCGTATCCGCCGACGGCTCGCGGGGAGTCCGGCCCATGAGGTGGAATTCGGGGTTCGGGCGCATGCCGGCGATGTGGGCCATCCGGTTCGACAGGCCGAAGAAGCCGGTGATCGCGGCGATGTCCCAGGCATCCTCGGCGTCGAAGCCGTGAGCGGCCAAGGCGGCGTGGTCCTCGTCGGTGATCGTCCACGGCGCCTGCGCGACGGTCATCGCGAAGTCGAGCATCGCTTTCTGCCGATCGGTGATGTCGGCGTGTGCGTAGTCGAGGGCGACCTGGTCGGCGACGAACGGGTCCTTCGCGTAGATCCGCAGCACCGCACCGTGGGCGACGACGCAGTAGAGACAGTGATTGGTCGCCGAGGTGGCTGTCACGATCATCTCGCGATCGGCCTTCGTGAGGTTCCCCGTCTCCTTCTCCATGAGGGCGTCGTAGTAGGCGAAGAACGCGCGGAACTCGTCGGGGCGACGGGCCAGGGAGAGGAAGACGTTGGGGACGAATCCCGTCTTCTCGGACACGGCAAGGATGTGCTCGCGGATGTCGTCGTCGACCTCGGCGATGTCAGCCATGGGGTATCGCATAGTGCACATGCTAGCCGTCACTGCAGCAGTCGGCTTAGGGTGGGCGGACGGCCGCAGGTTCTGCCGGAGCAATTCCCGCTGCGGCCCCACCCTCTGGCACGCACCACCAACGAAGGAGTCGGGACGATGAGCACAGATGACGCAGCGGCCGCGGACACCGGCGCGACCGGGGAGGTGCAGCTCGACAACGGAGTGTTCCGAGTGACGAAGTGGACGATCGAGCCCGGCGGGATCATTCCGATGCACCGACACGAGCACGAGTACGTCGTTGTGCCCATGGTCACCGACACGATGCACGTGCGCAATGCCGACGGCACCGAACTCACAGCGGAGCTCGAAGCCGGCGTCGCCTACACGCGTGCCGCCGGTTCCGAGCATGAGGTCTCCAACCCGGGCAGCGACGAGGCGGTCATCTTCGTCGAGGTCGAAAGGCTCTGACGGGGCACGCCTCGCGCTGGAGCGGATCCTCCGGACGCAGAGTGTCGAATTGCGCTGGCAGAATCGACACTCTGCGTCCGGAGAATCACCGGCTTCCCGTCGATTCGCCGCCGCCCACTGACTTCAGGACGTTCTGGGCAGATTCTTCAGCCGAAAATCTGCCCAGAACGACCTGGAGTCGGGGCGTCGGGACATGGCGAGAGGGGTAGTCAGCTCAAGGCCCGTCAGACGGCGAGCGCAACCCCTCACGCGGGGACGTCCCACGTGTGGACGGGGCGGCCGCTCTCCTGGTTCGTCAGGTAGGCGTCCATCATCGCCTTGAGCCCCTCGTCCCGTTCGCGCGTGTTCTTCCGGCTGCCGGGCGCAAGCCGGTCGAGCATCCGCAGCTGCCACGTCGCCCCGTTGGCTTTGCGCTCGGCACGGCCCTCGATGACCGACATGTACTCGTCGATGACGTCCTTGTCGATGTTGAGCCGCCGCAGACCGCGGCGAGCCTGCGGGATGAGGACGTCGATGACGAGGTCGGAGACGGCGATGTGCCCGATCTTCGGCCACGTCACCCGGGCGGTGATGCCGTCCTTCGCGCACGCGAAGAAGTTTTCGCGCGCCTCGGCGAAGGACATCCGCGACCACACGGGACGGTTCTCTCCGACGAGGAACTCGGCGAGGCCGTAGTAGAACGCGGCATCAGCGACCATATCGACGGGGGTCGGACCAGCCGGCAGCAGACGATTCTCCACCCGGATGTGCGCGCCGTTGTCGCCGGCATCGTAGATCGGCCGGTTCCACCGCCACACCGTGCCGTTGTGGAGGTTGAGCTCGAAGAGCTTCGGGGCATCGGCATCGCTGAACTCGACGAAGTCCTTGATCTCCGGCAGCAGCGGCGGGAAGTAGCGGACGTTCTCCTCGAAGAGGTCGAAGACGCTCGTGATCCACCGCTCCCCGAACCACACGCGCGGGCGCACCCCCTGGGTGACGAGCTCCGGGGTGCGGGTGTCGATCGACTGGCCGAAGACGGGGATCCTGGACTCGTGCCAGAGCTTGTGGCCGACGAACAGCGGGGAGTTCGCGCTCACCGCGACCTGCGCGGCGGCGATCGCCTGCGAGGCGTTCCATGCCTCGGCGAACTTGTTCGGGGCGACCTGGAGATGGAGCTGCATCGACGTGCACGAGGACTCCGGGGCGATGTCGGAGAACTCCTGGCGGTACGTCTCCTTGCCGTCGAGTTCGATCTGCACGTACTCCCCGCGCGCGTCGATGACCGAGTTGCTCAGCGCCTCGTACCGGTTCTCCTCCGTCATCCACGGCTCGGTCCTGAGGAACTGCGTCGTCAGCGTCGGCAGGGTTCCGATCGACGCGATCCTCAGCCCCTTCGCCTCGGCGGCGCGCTTGGCTCGGGCCAGGCGATCGGCGACCCCGGATTCCAAGGTCTTCAGCCCGCGCCCGGCGACCTGGAGGACCGGGTGGTTGAGCTCGAGGTTGAAGCCGCCGATCTCGGACTGGAACTCGTCATCGAGGTCGGCGAGCACCTCCTTGTTCCGCAGGCTCGGCTGATTGTCCTCGTCGACGAGGTTGAGCTCGAGTTCGAGTCCGATCGTGCCCGCCGATTTGAATTCGGCATGACGGAGGTACGTGTCGAAGAGCTCCAGATTCTCCGCGAGCTTCTCGCGGTACAAGGTCCGCTCTTCCGGTGTGTACCGCTTCGAACTCACTGCCTCACCCATACGACAAGCAAACCACACACTGCAGAGGTTGTGCCCGCCCTCCCCGTGACTTCTCTCAGCGCGAACACCGCCGGACACCCCGGCTGCGACTGCCGCTGCCCGAGCGCGCCATGCGGACAGGGCGGGTTACCGTCGGGGTCCCGCACTAGAATCGGGCCCATGTCGACCTCTGCGAACACCGCCACTCAGCCCTCTGACCTCGTCCGCAGCGCCGAGGACCGCGTTCCGACCATGCTCGCCGACCTCGAACGGGTCATCTCGCTCGAGACTCCGTCGGCCGACAAGGAGGCAGTGGCACGCGGAGCAGCCGACTTCGCGGAACTCCTGCGCGAGCGCCTCGGCGCCGAGGCGGAACTCCTCACCGTCGACGGCGTCACGCACGTGCGCCTGCGGTTCGGCGACGCCGCTCCCCGCGTCGTCCTCCTCAACCATCAGGACACCGTGTGGCCCCACGGCACGCTCGATCGCCTCCCGTTCTCCACCGCCGACGGCGTCCTCCGCGGACCCGGCAGCTTCGACATGCTCACCGGGGCGATCATGAGCGTCCACGCGGTCGCGATGCTCCGCGACCGTCTCGGCGAGGACGGCCTCGATGGGCTCTCGATCCTCATCACCGGCGATGAGGAGGTGGGGTCGGTGACGTCGTCCGATCTCATCCGCGCCGAGGCGGCCGATGCCGCAGCCGTGTTCGTCATGGAGGCGAGCGCCGACGGTGCGCTCAAGCTCGAGCGCAAGGGCACCGGAATCTACACGCTCGTCTTCCGCGGCCGGGCCGCGCACGCGGGGCTCGAACCGGAGAAGGGCATCAATGCGGGGATGGCGCTGGCGCTCACCCTCCCGCTCATCGCCGGTCTCTCCGACGCCGAGGCGGGCACCACCGTCGTGCCGACCGTGATCTCCGCGGGGACGACGTCGAATACGGTCCCCGCCGAGGCGCGCGTCGACGTCGATGTCCGCGCCCGCACCGCAGCCGAGCTCGAACGCGTCGACGCGGCCGTCCGGGCACTCGCCGCAGACCCGCAGCTCGAGGGGTCGACGACCGAGGTGATCGGCGGGATCAACCGCCCGCCGTTCGAGCCCGAGCAGTCGGCTGCCCTGTTCGACCAGGCGACGGCACTGGCCGCCGAACTCGGGATCGCTGCCCCGCGCGGGGTCGCCGTCGGCGGAGCCTCGGACGGGAACTTCACCGCCGGCGACGGGATTCCCACGCTCGACGGCCTCGGTGCGGTGGGCGACGGGGCGCATGCCGAACACGAGCACGCACTCATCGCCGAGATTGCCCCGCGTACGGCACTCCTCGCTGCCCTCATCGCCGATCAGTTGGGACGCTGAGAGCGGCGGGGCTGAGAGCGGGGCGCTGAGAGCGGCGGGCTGAAAGCTGAGACCGAAAACCTGGTCGCGGCCGCCGCCACCGCCTGGTTCCGAGCCACGTTCAGGGCGCCACCACGGGTTCTGCGCCGTTTCCAGGGTGCCACCACGGAATCTGCGCCACTTTCAGGGTGAGATTCGCGGAAATTTCACCATGGACGTTCCGCGCAATCGCCTTCGAGTTGGCGCAGACTGCTCAAGCCCCTCTCTGCCGTGGCAGCAAGCTCCACACGCTTCCGGCTCAAAGCCTCACGCCCTACGCTCCCGCCC